>CAZLPC010000033.1:0-13959 GCA_964561305.1 uncultured Anaerolineae bacterium | reverse complement strand
GGCTGTACGCCACCCAGCGAAGCCTGCTCAACCGTACCAAGTGTTGATAACTCTTGCTTAAGAACTCGGTCCACTTCAACTATGAGTTCTGGAGCAACATGGTCTAAGTTCGCCAATCGAAGTACCACTTCTGCTTGCAAGGCTTCGGGCAAAACTTGATAGAAGATCAGCTTATAGTTATCGCTCAAAAAGTGGCTTAAGTCGCCTTCGGTGTGCGTCACTTCGTCTACAAACCGACGAAAAAAATCGGTGTGTTTGGCTTCTTCAAACAAAAAAGTGGTCAAAAACATTTCTTCTTCAATACGGCCTTCACGCGCAATGACTTGAATCAGTGGCAACAGATCAAGCGTTACCGCTTCTTCGCCACCTTGAAACAACGATGTTAAGCGCAAAATAATGTCGCGTTCATCGGGGGTCATGCGCTGCCAATCGCCCACATCTTGACTGAAGTCAATATCGCTGGGGTTCCATATCCCGAAACGCTTGGCTTTTTCATAAAGTTTCATCGGAAAAGAGTCACGGTTAAGGCCAGTAGTAGTCGTCTGAAATGCGTTACGTAACATGCGGTTTGCTCCTAAAAAAGTTAGTGCACAATGGGATGAGGCGATTTTAACACAGCGATAGGGTTTCTAAAAAACGGTCGGCGTGGTCAAAGTGCGTCTTTAATTTATCGGCACTCATGCGATCCAAGTGCTTGGCCATCACTGTTAGGCGCGGATTCAGATCGAAAAACGCCCGATGTTTATAAATGAAGCGCCAATATAAACCGTCCCATGTCGCCATCCAATCCCCTTTACGATAGTCGCTCATTTTACGAATATAATTAGACGAACTGATATAAGGCTTGGTGGTCATTAGGCCACCGTCGGCATATTGGCTCATGCCATAAACGTTTGGAACCATCACCCAGTCATAGGCATCAATAAACATCTCCATAAACCACCGATACACCTCATTAGGATGTATCTCGCACAGCACCATGAAGTTGCCTAACAGCATTAGGCGCTCAATATGATGAGCATAGGCATATTTTTGGGCTTTGTGGATGGTGTCGTCAATGGGCGCTATGCCGGTTGTGCCGTTATACCAACGCTCATCAAGCACCCGATTTTGCCCAAAGAAATTAGTGGTGCGTTGTTGTGTGCCAACACGCACATATACGGCCCGCATAAACTCGCGCCAGCCCAATATCTGTCGAACAAACCCTTCCAATGAAGCAAGGCGAATGGGGTGAGTCTCAGCATAATCTAGGGCGGCATCTAATACTTGCTGGGGTGATAGCAGCCCAATATTCAGCGCGGCGCTAATCAGCGAATGAAATAAAAATGGATCGCGCTGCGTTATTGCGTCTTGATACGTCCCAAATTGATCGAGCTTATGCACCACAAATTGATCGAGCAGTTGTTTGGCTTCGGCATGATTGGTAGGATAGAAAAAATGATCGGTTTGGCCGGGATGATATGGGTAGTAGTCCTCGACATAGCACCGAGCTTCGTGCACATAGGCGTTGTCAACTAAGGATGGCGGCGCTGGCAACCTAATCGTTGAATCAAATGCTTTGCGATTATCGGTGTCAAATGTCCATTTGCCGCCAATAGGCCGTCCATCGTTGCCGATCAAAAGCCCAAAACGCTTGCGTTGCTCGATATAAAAATCGGTTTGATGATAGCGCTTGTGTTTGGTATAAAAAGCGTTAATGTTAGGTAGCGTATTGATGAAGTTGGGGTTGTCATAAATCACTAACTTGATCTGGTGGCGTTGACAATAGCGCCGCAAACGCCGCTCTAGCAAGTAATCGGTAGGATCGGTGATGTGCAGCTCGTCAATGCCTTGGCTGATGAGTTGTTCAAATAGCTGACCTAAGTGCTGAATTTGCTTATGCTCGGTATACTGGTAGACGTAACTTGAAAGATGCTCATCGGCATAGCGTTTCATGCTGGCACGGTGCAACATTAGCTTAAGCTTATGAAATTGGACCGGATGATGGGCATCGCCAAAAAATAGCGGGTCTTCGATAAGCACCACTAATCTTTCGGGCTGAAGTGCCGGATGATTGGCATATAACTGGTGTGGATAAATAAAGACCGCTACCGACATCTTTTTACACTTTGCACAATATAACATGTAATGTGTAGCTAGCGTATCAAGAACATCTAAATACCACATGATAAATTAGCATGTGGTTCAGAGATTATATAACTTTAACAACCTTGTTTTTCGAGTAGACATTAGGTAACTTTCTGCAATGAACAGCATCATAAAAGTAGGCAGGACACCTTACAACATGAAGATTTTGCTGGTTGAAGACGACAAAACCCTTCGGAAAACGCTGGCGTTTAATCTCGAAAAAGAAGGGTATGAAGTCATTGAAACGGGCGAAGGCGCAGAAGCCTTGACGATGGCCCGCGAGCATAACCCCAACCTCATTGTGCTAGACATTATGCTGCCAACCCTAGACGGCCTTTCGGTATGCCGTGTTTTACGCAACGAGTCAAATGTGCCCATTGTGATGCTGACCGCCCGCGATGGTGAAGTGGATCGCATTATTGGCCTCGAAAATGGTGCCGACGACTATATTGTGAAGCCCTTTAATCTAGGCGAGTTTTTGGCACGGGTGCGGGCTGTTTTGCGGCGCACCGGCGACCCCAACCGCCAACCCGATAAACTGCAATCTGGTGATTTGGTATTAGACCTCATCGCCCGCAAAGCTACTTTTCAAGGCGAAGAATTGCGCCTGACTCACAAAGAATTTGATCTGATGGCTGCCCTAATGCGGAACCGTGGCGCAGTGCTTTCACGCGATTTGTTGCTAGAGCGCGTGTGGGGCTATGAATATAGCGGGCAAAGCAAAACAGTAGATGTACATGTGCGTTGGCTGCGCGAAAAAATTGAAGAAGACGCATCCAATCCAAAGCGCATCATTACTGTACGTGGGGTCGGTTATCGCTTCGAGGAGTAGCGGTGGAAATCATACTATTGATCATTATCGTCGTAGCGGTTGTCTTAGGCTATCGGTATCAGACAACGCTACGACAAGCTCAAACGCTCCAAAAAAACGTCCACCAGCTAACCACCAGCCAAAATACCCTGCAAGCCCGCTTAAAAAACAGTGAACAGTTGCGCGATGTGTTGATGGATGCTGTAGATGATGGCCTTATTATGCTAGATGTGCAGCAGCGCGTTTTGTTTGCCAACCGCAAAGCCCGCGAACTCGCTGAAAGCCAAATGGTAGGCGAGAGCCTCTTGGCATCGTTGCGCCATCAAAATATTGATGATCTGCTGTCAGAGCTAATCGAGGACGACCAGCAAGATTTTATCCAACAACTGGTAGACTTTGATGGGCAAATGAAGCTAGATGTCCAAATTCAGCGCATCAAAACCAATAACCAAACCAATTATGTGTTGCTGCTGCGCGATGTAACTGCCCTAAAACGAGCCGAAGTGGCCCGCCGCGAAATGGTAGACAATATCACGCACGAACTCAACACGCCCATCACAACAATGAATTTGGTTGTCGAAACTTTAGACGATGAAGAAATGTTGCGCTCTAAAAAGGGCTATAAGGTTTTAAAAGACAAAATTAATGATTTGCGGCGCTCGTTGGGGATGATGACCCAGCTGATTGAAGAGATGAAAATTTTATCTGAAATTCAGTCAGGCGTATTGCCCATTATGCTGCAATCTACGTCCCTACAACCCATGATCGAATCGGCAATTGAGCCATTGTTGCCGCTTGCCAACGATGGCGAGCAGACCATTCGCTTTGAAATCCCTCCGAATATCGTTGTCTATGCCCATGCTTATTATTTAGAACGAGTCATTAAAAATATCGTGCACAATGCCATCAAATTTTCCCCTCAAAATGGCACAATTTGTATTGCCGCTAGCCAAGACGAGCAGATGGTGACTGTTTCGATTGCTGATCAAGGGGCAGGCATTCCTGCCGAGCAGTTGCCACGTATTTTTGAGCGTTTTTATCAGGTGGATAGGGCCCGCGACCGCGCCCGCAAAAATGGCACAGGTTTGGGCTTGGCCATCGCCAAACACATTGTGCAAAAACACGGGGGCGAAATTTGGGTAAATAGCGAAGAAGGCGAAGGTGCAACATTCTTTTTCTCGCTCTATAAAGACACTTCTCCCCCTAACAACCTCTAAAATATCATCGATAAGCACCAGATTAATTAAATTAAATTTATAGTTTCACAATCTAGTTTTAACGACAGATTACACCACACTTTATATTCAACCGCTATTATCATCCCCGTCTCGTTAAATCTCTGTATCTTTTCCTTAGGAGGAAAAAAAGAGTTATGAGTAAATCAACTTTTGCCAAAGTTTTTTCTTTGGTGTTGACTCTCGCCATTGTCGTCCCCGGCTTTGGTGGTGTTTCTGCCCAAGACCCTGCTACTGTTGTTGATATTGCCGTTTCCAGCCCCGACCACACCACCTTGGTGGCGTTGGTAGAAGCCGCTGGCTTGGTAGATGCACTCAGCGATTCCAGCGCCGAATATACCGTTTTTGCCCCTGTTAATGATGCCTTTGCCGCTTTGCCCGAATTGGTTGTTGAAGCTGCCCTAGCCGACACCGATTTGTTGGCTGGCTTGTTGACCTACCATGTTGTCGAAGGCCGCATCCTCTCGACTGATTTGGCCGAAGGTTGCACCGATGTAGCGACTTTGCAAGGCGATACCCTTACTGTCTGCAACGACATGGGTATTGTAACTGTTAACAGCGCCTTGGTTACTGCCGCTGACCTTGAAGCTGGCAACGGCGTGGTGCATGTTATTGACACCGTGGTGGTGCCCAACTTTGAACTACCCACCATTGACCCTTCGACTGTGACTGGCCCCGTCATCACCGCTGGTAGCTCAACTGTTGCGCCTTTAAGCGTTGCAGTTGCCCAACGTTGGTCTGACGAAGGTGGTGTGGATGTTCCCACCATTGATAGCATCGGTTCTGGTGCTGGCTACGAGCGTTTCTGCTCTGCCATGGAAAGCGACATCTCCAATGCTTCGCGTGCCATTAACGATGGTGAAGTTGATACTTGTGTTGCCAATGGCCGTACCCCCATCGAAATCCGTGTAGGTACTGATGCCTTGGCTGTAACGGTCAGCGCCAGCAACGACTTTGTTGATAGTCTGACCTTCGAAGAATTGGCTGCCATTTTCAGTGGTGCTGCCAGCACTTGGGCCGATGTGAACCCCGCTTGGCCTGATGAGCCCATTCTGCTCTATAGCCCCGGTACCGACAGCGGCACCTTTGACTATTTTGTTGAAGAAGTGCTTGATGAAAACGCCGACGCTTTGCTCAACGCTAACCCCGAATTGAATGAAAACGACGATATTTTAGTTGAAGGTGTGGTTGGCAGCCCCTATGCCATCGGTTACTTCGGTTATGCTTATTACACCGAAAACACCGATACTTTAAAGATTTTGGACATCAACGGTGTTACCCCCAACCAACAAAGTGTGGATGATGGTAGCTACCCCTTGGCTCGTCCGTTGTTCATCTATACCACTGCCGACATTATGGCCGAGAAGTCCCAAGTAGCTGCTTTTGTAGCTTACTATCTTAACAATGTGAATAACGTTATTGGTGAAGTGGGTTACTTCCCCGCTAACAGCGATTCGCTCAACATTGCCAAATTGTCGTGGTTAATCGCCACTGGCAACCTCGGCTAAAAAGCCACTGTTACAACCGTTCATAATCTTATATGAACTAGATTGGGGAGAGAGTTTTCTCTCCCCACATTTATATCAAAGTCAATAAGTGCGTAGGGTATAGAAATGGCCATTAGTGAAACGCAAGCGCCAAAAAATGGCAGTCATATTGATGAAAAAATGCGGAAACGCTTCCGCTTTTCAGAGTCTAGCATTGGTGCCGTTCTCTTTTTTTGTGGATTTATTTCGATTTTTACCACCATAGGCATCATTGTTACACTGGGCACCGAGTCGTTGCGGTTGTTTAGCAACGAACAGTGTATTGAAGTCACCTATCTTGCTAGTGGAGAACGCTGCAAAGATGTAACCTTGGTCGAGTTTTTAACCACCACCAGCTGGGTGCCACAAAGCCTGAAGTTTGGGGCACTGCCCTTAATCACCTCAACCCTGATCATTTCAACTATTGGTATGATTGTGGCCATTCCATTGGGCATAGCAGCAGCTATTTACCTCAGCGAATATGCCTCGCCACGTACTCGCCGCACCCTAAAGCCTATTCTTGAGGTGCTGGCCGGTGTTCCAACCGTGGTCTATGGCTTTTTCGCCCTTACTTTTATGACCCCCATCTTGCGCGATATCTTCACCACTTCAGCTATTCCTAGTTTGTTCAATATGCTGTCGGCAGGTGTGGTGATGGGCATTATGATCTTGCCCCTAATGGCTTCTATGAGTGAAGATGCACTCAACGCTGTTCCGCGTAGCTTGCGCGAAGGCTCGTTGGGCTTGGGGGCTACCAAACTTGAAACTACTGTCTCGGTTGTCTTGCCCGCTGCGTTATCGGGCGTGATTGCGGCGATGATTATCTCGGTTTCGCGGGCAGTTGGCGAAACAATGATCGTTGCGATTGCCGCTGGGGCCGGCCCGAGATTTACATTTGTGCCGTTTGACAATGCCGAGACCGTTACGGGCCACATTGCCCGTATCAGCGGCGGCGACATTGGCTTCAACACTGTAGATTACAACAGCGTGTTTTCGTTGGGGTTGTTGTTGTTTTGCGTAACACTCCTCCTCAATGTTGTTGGCCGCCAAATGGTATTTTTGTTCCGCGAAGAATACGACTAACTAAAGGGGAACCATGGATAACGCAGCTTTCATCTTTTGGATTTTAGCGACCATAGCCCTTATTGACTTCGGGCTAATTAATATGGGCGGTGCATTGGCCCGCAAGGGCTATAACCCACGCTTAGGCTTGTTTCTGGGGCCCATTTTGGGGTTGGTGCTGTCGTTTCTGACAGTACTGGTGCTTTTCCCGCTCTTTTTTCTCTTTTTGGATGGCGCACAAGCGGTTTTAGGTGCTGCCTTTGACCGCGAAAACGATATTCTTGATGTGTCTTGGGATAGTGGCGGTACACGCGCCATTGTCTGGACAGAAAACGAGACTGTCAGCATTTATACGCTCTCGCAAATTAACGATCCCGTGCGCATGGAACACCAAGAAGGTGAGCTAGAGCATGTGGCGTGGGGCCCCGATCAACAACGCCTGCTAACATGGGGTTCTGGTAGCACTATTGAACTTTGGACAACCACCGATAGCGTCGCGCCACAATATATTATGGAACACGACAGCAACGTTGTTGGGGCAATTTGGAACAACGATGCTCAAAGCCCGATGGTCTTGACATGGACAGAAAACAACACTGTCTATGTTTGGACACCTGTTCAAAATCTTGACGTTCCGTCGGTTTTGCCCTCACCCGACACACTCATTAGTGCCACTTGGAGCCGCGACCAAGAAAAAGTGCTGTTGTGGTATGCCGATGACAGTGTGCGCATTTGGGATATTACTGATATTGGCGCAAGCAATCGCCTCTCGGTTAGCACCGACTCCATTGAGCGCAATCCATTTTTGGCTTTGCGGGTCATTGATCGGTCCCCGGCCAGCCGAGCCGGGCTACGTACTGGCGATATGCTCATTCGCATTGGCTCGCAAGGCTTCAATTTAGATGAGATTCTACTTGAAAGCGACATGGATCGTGATGCATCTATTACTGATATTCGCTCTGCTATATCAAATGGGCTTGTAACACGGGTTAATATTGCTGTAAATGCAGCCCTTGCTGACTTTGAGGCCGAAGTGAGTGATCGTACAGTTGATGTAGAAGTCTATCGTGCTGGCGAGTTCCGTACAGTTAGCGTAAGCATTCCAACACTCTTAAGTGCAGCCGGTGCCCAACGTGCGAATGACTTGGGCTTTACGATTAACTATGTGTCGCAAAACCCTGTCGTTATACCCGTAGGACAAATTAGTAGCGAGCTAAATGACAGCCCATGGAGTCCAAACCGCGACCTCATTATGTCATGGTCACTCGACAACAGCGTAAAAGTCTATCCGGTAAATGCGCCGGATTCTTTTATTGCCTTGCCCTATCAAGAACCAGTTTTAGGTGCATTGTGGGGCGATAACAGCCAACTCATTATTCTATGGACAGAAGATGAATCGTTCGCATGGAATCTTGAAGACAACAACGCGGCTTTTCGCTCTAAAATAGCCGGATCAACCGAACAGCAAGAAGGGTTCATTTTAAGTGGTGCAGCATTCGAGGCTGCCGGAATGCAGGCGGGCGATGTCTTGGTTAGCATCAATGGCCAAGCAATTGATACCCAAGCTTTAATTACTGAATTTGCCGCCGATGCAACCACCACACGCCAAATTAATCGTGTGTTACCTCCGCTTGTTCAAGAACAGCTTTTTCAAGCGGCCACTGCCGCCATGGTTAATGGCCAAACAATGTTTGGGGTAGAAGTTTATCGGGCTGGCGAGCTTATCGCCCTAGAAGTATCATTGCCCACTACCGCACCAGAGCTATATAGCGACGCTGTGTTGCCAAATCTGTTTCCAGCCCTAAGCATTCCTTTCTTAACCACTGCCGAGTTTGACCTAACCGCACAATTTATCAATGAAAACCCACGTATCTTGCCGATAGACGGTCGCATTGTAGACATTGCCGCAGATAACGAAAACGATTTTGCGGCTGTCTTAACCAATGAAAATGTGATGTATATTTGGAACTTGCAAGTAGATACAGATATCATTCGCCTAGAAGGCGTTAGCGATGCTATCTGGAACGTCGATGGCTCATATCTGGTTACATGGCAAGACGGCAGCGACGAAGCAATCGTATGGAGTGCTGAAGACATTGGCAATCCGCGTACCGTAACATCATCATCGCCTATTATGAGTGGGTCTTGGAACTTCGCTGGCGACATATTTGTGTTATTGGGCAGTGGCGACACCGCAACCGTGTGGAACCTCGACGATTTAGAAGCACCTGCATCGGTGCTAGAGCACGACGGAAACATTGTGGGAGCCAAGTGGGCCCCCACTGCTCAACGGAATTCGTTATTAGTCCATTTAGACAATGGTATGTTCAATGCTTGGCTATTCGATGATGATGTCGAACGCGGCGCAGAGTTAAATGAGCGCATTTCAGTAGCTGATGATCTAAGTTTTGACATCTCATTCAGCAATGTACTACCATCGTTTGACGCTAGCGGGGCCCGCTCCCGCAACCTAGAGTTTGCCCGGGTGCTTGCAACAGGTGTTTTAACTTTTATCGGTGGCTATTTGCTGTTTACGGCTATCTTTCGCTTGTTGCCTAGTCGCACCGATAACGAAGAATTGAGTTTGGGGCAGCGCGACATGAAGGCCAATACTGTTGCCCGCCAGCTACGTGGACGTATTTTGCAGACCCATTACCTTATCGCCATCATTTTTGGCATGGTGGCGCTATCGGCGTTGCTGTGGAACATTACCAAGGGCATTTTCACGGTAACAGCCATCAGCCAAACGACCGATCCGCTTACACTGACTGATGGACGGCCGCTTGGCGAGCTAAACGACGATGAGTTGGCACGGCTTATCGTCGCCAATACCGAGCCACGCTTGGTCCGTACCGCGATCCGTGATTATGTTTGGGGTGTCACAGACCGCATTGCTTCTGCACAAGGCGAAGGGCTTACACCCATCTATGAAACAACCTTAGGTGATTCATTGCCCGATGGCATCCGGTTTGATGAGGATATTACCTATGCCCAGTTGCGCGAAGATGATCATGTTGACGTTATTGTCGAGCTAATGGCCTATAACACCGACAAAGAGACGTTGGATCGGTTGGCGGTTCTTACCGGCCTTAGCCGTAGAGACTTGGCGCGGGAATTGATCGATGCACTAGGCCCTGAGGGTGTCCGTGATTTTATTGTCAGCCAAAATGTATGGCCAACCATCAATGCCGACCCAGATGCACCCTATGACCCTCAAGTTTTGCAAACCGAACTGAATCTTGCCAATCGTCCTGACGAAGGCATTACCTTCAACACACTTCCAGATTATCCGAACTTGCTCGTCGAATCGTTGGCAGCGACCGGCCCCAGCGATGTAGTTTCGCGCACAGCCCTTGAAGATGCTGTGTTTACTTCTGAGGCCGAGCTTAATACCAGCCGTCTTCCGACGATTAATCTTGGCGGCGGTGTCGAAAAAGCAGCGCCTTCTAGCATTTTGAATCGGCTAGTGGCCCAAGCCATCGCCGATAATGTGCTTGCAGAAGGTACCACCGCACAACTGCGCGAAATCTTCCGCAAATACACATGGCAAATTAGCACCGAAGAAGCCAACACCTTTAGAGATGAGCCAATTCTCGAAGTATCAGAACTGCGTGCCACACCATTGGTTCCCGAGGATCTCGACTTTGTATATCTGCCGTTTGACCCGCAAGCAATGGGCTACATCTTAAGAGACAATCTCAATATCATTGACCTTGAGACTATTGCTATTGATCTTGTGGTGAGGCCGTTCGTTGTCAAAACATGGACACTCGACTTCTTGATCCAACGTGAGCTTTTCAATGATAACAGTATTGATGAAGAGTTAGTTGGCATTAACGCGGCCCGCGCCGCAGAAGCCGAACAGAACAATTCTGTCTGGAACGATGCAACTATTGAATATCGTTCTTGGTTAAACTTAAACTTCTTGCGCCGTACCCTAAATGCAAATGCCGAACTAAGCGGGATGCGAAATGCTATTTTAGGGACGCTGTGGATGATTTCAATCACTATCTCGGTGGCGTTCCCCATTGGCATTGGCGCGGCTATTTATCTGGAAGAATATGCGGGCGATAGCTTGATCAAACGAATCATCCAGACCAATATTGACAACCTCGCTGGTGTGCCGTCCATTATTTATGGTCTGTTAGGTGTGGCTTTATTTGTACGCGCCCTAGAGCCAATAACCAGTGGTACGGCGTTTGGCTATGGAGACACCTTAACCGCCAACGGGCGCACTATCTTATCGGCGGCGTTGACCATGGCCTTGCTGATTTTGCCCATTATCATCATCAATGCCCAAGAAGCAATCCGCGCCGTTCAGCCCTCCATTCGTCAGGCCAGTTTTGGCTTGGGTGCAACCAAGTGGCAAACCGTCTGGAATCATGTTTTGCCCTATGCAATGCCCGGCATCTTAACTGGCACAATTTTGGCGATGTCGCGTGCCATTGGCGAAACTGCGCCACTGGTGGTTGTGGGTGCGGCTACGTTTATCGTGCAAGACCCCGATGGGCCCTTCTCTAAGTTTACAGCCCTACCAATGCAGATCTACTTCTGGACATCGCAGCCCCGTGACGCAGACAAAGCAGTGGCAGCGGCGGCCATTGCTGTATTGATGACGATTCTAATTTCGTTGAACTCTTTTGCCATCATTCTCCGTAACCGCTTCGAGAAGCAAGTAAGAGGAATTTAACTATGACTGATGTACAACAAGCCACCACAACCGTTGGCTCTCGTCAAGAGTTTGCCCTAGAAGCACGCGATCTCAGTATTTTCTATGGCGATTTTCGGGCTGTAAACAAGGTTTCGATGCGAATTCAATATAACAAAATTACGGCGCTCATTGGCCCTTCTGGTTGTGGCAAAAGTACATTGTTGCGGGCCTTCAACCGTATGAACGACCTTGTACCAAGCTCTCACATTGAAGGTGAGTTGTTCTTTCAATCGCAAAATATCTATGATCCATTTGTAGACCCCGTAGAAGTGCGCCGCAGAATTGGGATGGTGTTTCAAAAGCCCAATCCCTTCCCCAAGTCTATTTATGACAATGTGGCCTATGGCCCCAAAGTGCAAGGGGTTCGGAAGAAAAATCAATTGGATGATGTGGTTGAACTTAGCCTGCGCCAAGCGGCTTTGTGGGACGAAGTGAAAGACAAACTGCGGCAGTCGGGTTTATCGCTGTCGGGCGGACAGCAACAACGTTTGTGCATTGCCCGCGCCATTGCTGTCGAGCCAGAAATTTTGCTGATGGACGAGCCATGCTCGGCGCTAGACCCCATTGCAACCCTGCGTATTGAGGAACTCATGCGTGAATTGCAAGAGAAATATACCATCGTGATTGTAACTCATAACATGCAACAAGCTGCGCGTGTCTCTGACTATACTGCTTTTATGATGGTTAACGATAATCGGTCGGGCGGTTTGGTAGAGTTTGATCTGACGGAGAAGATTTTCACCAATCCTACCGATTCGCGTACCGAAGATTATGTAACGGGACGCTTTGGCTAAATCTAGGTTTTAACAACTTAATGATTCCCGAAATATGCCCCCATTGTGGGGCATATCTATTTCTGATAAAACATTAACCTAGTTTTAGCAGGATTTGATGAACTGTTTAACATGGAAGTGCCAATGACCACCATCCCCCCCCGATCACGAAGCAATCTCGACCGTGAGCTAACACTCTTACGGGATAACGTTCTGCGCTTGTCTATGATGGTAGATACAGCCATCCAACAATCGCAACAAATTTGTCGAAACCTCGACATTGATTTGGCACGCCAAGTTATCGCCGATGACACCAAAATTAATCGTCTGCGCTATAAAATAGAAGAAGATGCTTACAAAATTATCGCCCGTCATCAGCCCGCAGCCCGCGATTTGCGCGGCATCATTACCTCTATTCATATTGCCGTAGAGCTAGAGCGTATCGGTGATTATGCGGCGGGGAATGCGCGTTTGTTGCTGGAAATGTCGAACGACGTTCTCTCAAAACCCATGCCCAATATTGTTAAAATGCTAGAATTATCACGCCAGATGATGCGCGGAGCAACCAATGCCTATGTACATTGGGACGAAGAACAAGCCCGTCGTACCATTCAGCGCGATAAAGAAATTGACGTAATCGACAAGCTGGTTTTTCAGCAACTCATTGAAATAATGCAAGCCGAAAGTAGCAAAATTAGCTCGGCAACCTATATGCATTGGATTTCGCACAACTGCGAACGTATCGGCGACCGCATTACTAATATTTGCGAGCGCATCATCTATATGGTCACGGGCGAAATGTATTATGGCATTCGGCAAAAACGCGATGGCAACCCCGACAACGACTCATAGCTGGCTTTCGATCCAGTGTATAGCTGCTTTGGGCTGCTCTTCTAATAACTTAGTCTCAATTGGACTGAGCAAAATCCATCTTTCTAGATGCTGCACAACATCACCCGACTCTAGAGTGGTAAGCGGGCTAAGGGTCTCTAGCTCTAGAGTCAGATGATCGGTATAAACCTCTGCTACAGCACCAAAATCAGGATAAATTTTATCCTCTGCCAAATATTGTTTGACAAATGTTCCCAGTGGATGACAATAGGCTAACCAGCCCCGTCCGTTGCTAAGGCCAATTTTTTGGGGGCCAGTGGCAGCGGTGTCTTGCCATAGATAGATGCAACCCGACCGAAAGCGCCAACGGGTATCTGAAAAATCGGTGTATCCCCATAAAATAAAGCGTTGCGTCGGCAATACATGCTCATCATGAGCGCGCAAATCGGGTAGCGGTAAAAGCGCAACCCCACCCGACCTAAACATTGAAAGTGACCATGCAGCAATGTCTTGAGGATAGGGGGCATAATTAGTGAGGCGGTGCGTAATAACTGCTGAATTTGAGGCTTCAAAAGCAATTTCTATTTCTTTTTGGAGATGGGTAGTTGGCTCTATGGCTGTCACAAAACGCCCTCCCACCGTTGTGGGCGTAAAGGTGACAGATTGATTGTCGGGGAAGTAGGTTTGGTCTATTTCTTCAGGGGCACGCCACAAGCGATGCCCACCATAAAAATGAAATTGATCGTCGCCTTGCCGACCAGCAGTTTCGTTGTTCACAAAAAATAAATTCTCGCTACCTGCCGCAGCAAAATGAATGATGCGTGGCCCAACTGCTGTTGTAATCACCATTTCTAGTACATTATTGGTCAGGCGAATGGACTGT
>CAZLPC010000032.1:1672-14345 GCA_964561305.1 uncultured Anaerolineae bacterium | reverse complement strand
ACGATGATCAGTGAGTGTGGTTTGTACGCTTTTGACATGATCCAATGAACTGGTCACGACATTGCGGGCCACTTGTAGCGGTGTTTCTAGTTTTTGCAGCACACGCTGATCATCGCTAAGGGTGTCGAATAGATAATCTTCGACATCAGCAAATCCGCTTTCATCCCACAAAATTTCATCGCGCACCGACCCCTCATAGGCTTGAAGGCCTTGCTTGGCCGATACTAGCCAAATGCTTGGCTCTATGCCCAAATGTAACCGCGATTGATCGCGCACAAAGTCGTGGACGGTTTGACGATCGGCTGTTTCTAGCAGATCAATTTGATTGACAATAATCACCATGCGCTTGCCATAGACTTTTAGCGATTCGATAAAAGCCAAATTACTGGCCGTTAGCACTTGGGTGGCTATCATCACTAAAACAACAATATCAGCACGGTGCAAAAATTTGCGCGTCAGTTCGTCGTGCTTTTCAAACACCGATTCGAGGCCGGGTGTATCTACTAAACTCAGCCGCTCTAATAATTCTGAAGGGTAAAAAATGCTGGTAACTGTACCCGTTCGGCTTTTTTGTAAGGCCTCGCCATGTCGTAAAATAGCGATATGATCGGTGGTTGGGATAGGGCCCGCTTCCATTACTTTTGCGCCTAAAAGGGCATTGATCACACTGGATTTACCCGAACTAAATGGCCCGACCAACGTCACCAAAAAGGGGTGGTCGGCATGAAAAATAGCGTCGCGCATTTGCTCGACATAATCTGGGTTCAGGTCATCTACGCGGGTAATGGTTTCTAGCACTTGATTGAGTGCTTCATATTGGTTGCGCCGAATATCGGCATATTGTGCTAGCTTTTTAGACGATTGCCGCTGAATTTGCTTGGAAGGGCGTGGTGGTGGTGCAGCGTGTTCGGTCGCCTCATTTGGGGGCAAATTGTTTGCTGCGGCAGGCGTTTCGGGATAGTCAGGTGTGGTATTTTGATTGTCCAATTGTTTTTATCCTATTTGCAGACCATCTCTGACCATACTAACACGGCAAGAAAACCCATACAATGGCAATACGGATAAGTGACGTTTGTCGTTGTATAAGAACTAAAGATTTGTTAAACCAGTTTTGCTGAGATCATCTACAAAAAAAGGATAAAAAAATAATGGCAAAACGTTTAAGCAAAAAACAACAGCAGCAACGCCAACAGATGATTTTGTTGGGGGGTGGGGCCGTGGTTGCCCTCGTCATTGTAGCGGTGCTTATTTTCACCATGTTACCATCGGGTGCAGAGTTGCCGTCGGGCGTAAAGACCAAATATCAAGGCTTGCAACAATCTACGACAGCGCAAGGCTACCCGCAGCTTGGTGATCCTGATGCACCGATTTTGGTGCAAGAGTTTTCTAGCTTTACCTGCCCGTTCTGTAAAGATCTTCATGAAGATATTATCTCGCCAGACCTAATGCCTTTTATTGAAGCCGGCCAAGTACGCTGGGTTTTTGCGCCAGTTGACTTGGGGCGTGATGATGAAGCCGAGATGGTGCGGGCGGCGGTGTGTGCATCTGAGCAAGGCAAGTTTTTTGAGCTGCACGATGTTTTGTTTCATTGGCAAGGGCGTGTATCATTTAGTCAAAGCCGTGTAGAGAGTGCTGCCGATGAATTGGGGCTAAATGTAGACGAATTTAATCGCTGCTATAACTCTAATCGGGGTGATCGCGTCGCACAGTTGGCTGTCCAAGACATGCAAGATCGGGGCTTGCGGATTAGCCCCCCCACGGTATTGTTAAATCGTAATCCAGTTGATCCCTTTAGAGAATTGATAGCAGGCGTTAATGCACTTGTCGCCGGAACAACAACCGAGGAATAAGTCACGATGATCAGAGTATCTGATGCCCGCACCCAGCGCGAAGAACGCGAACGCTATGGTCAAATTGCGATCTTAATTGGCACATTGGGACTTATGCTAACAATCATTGGGCTTTTTCCCAGTACCACTGGTGTCGAGGCGCAGGCGGGCATTGGATTGTTACAGATTTTAGTGATCTTGATTGGGTTAATGTTGTTAGTCTTGGGTGCTTTATTATTCGTCAAAATCATATTCTATCCTACAGTGCGTACCAACTTGGCTCAAGACATCGCCATTCGCTTAAGCCTAACGGGCCTGCTTATTGCGGCGGCGGCTGGCTTGGCTGATGTTTTGGGCTATGGCTCGCACAGCGCCGGCGATGAGAATAACCTGCCATCGGTGGGAGCATGGCAGGCCGCAGGCATGGTGTTGGGATTTTTGGTGGCCTCGATTGGTGTTTTGATTTTTGCATGGATGGGGCCCACCAAAGCCGACGACTAGGGTTTTTCTGAATTGCCTCCATCATTGTCTGATATCACTTTATCAGAGGTGCCCCTGTTTTCAACAGAACTATTGGCTACTTCTTCAGCAATAGTGGCTTGAGCGATACTAGCACTACCTTCGGTTTCCGCTACAGCTTTATTGCTACTCTCGGCAATGTTATTAATCGCCACCCTTGGGTTTGCTTCGCTGGGGTCGTCGGCACTTTTTAGGGCTATCAAAATTTCATCATTGGTCGGATAGCCGCGCTTGAAAAAAGCAATTTTGCCAGTTTTATCAATAGCGACTACTGTTCGTTTGACAACAAAGCCCATCAACATTACCGAGTCATATTTTTGCGCAATATTGCGCTTTTCATCAATGAGCAAGTCGAAGGGAAAGCCGTTTGAATCTATAAAACGTTGATGACTTTCAGCATCTGAAGGATTTACGCCAAAAACTTCGGTCTCGGCATCAACAAAGCGCGGGAATTCATCTCGAAACGCGCACAGTTGACGCGTACAGTCGGCAGTTTGATCGCCCGGATACATCACCAAAACGACATTTTTCTTACCGCGAAAATCTGATAGGGTGATGGTTCGACCGTTGTTGGTGCTGGCGGTAAAGTCTGGTGCTTCTTGTCCAATTTGTAGGGCAGGCATATCGTCACTATCCTCAACACACCGAAAAATTATTTAGAGATGCTAACTACATTATGAAAGAATTCGATAAGAAAAGCGTTAAAGTCCGATGGTACTTCGTGCATGGGTAAGTGGCCAATACCTTCTAAAAGATAGTGGTGGGCGTTTAGGGCCATGGGTATCCATGCACCACTATCAGGTGGGGCCCAGCCATCTTGTGTGCCCCATATTACTGCCGTGGGGATAGTAAGTGTCTCTAGGGGGGCATCTATCGCGTTGCGATGGCTGTCGCGGATCATGCCCAATGCCGTTAAGTCCCAGTCGGCAGTAGACATCACGCGCATATAATCGGCAATAAGTTGGTCAGTAACCACTTCGTCAATCTTAGTGGCACTGCGTAATTGCTCGCCGACAGCTTCTGGTAATACCCAGCGCAACAAAACGCGCACCCAACGCTCTAAAAATGGTAAGTCTAAAAGGGTAGGTGGTATTTCAGCCGTTGGCGTAGTGATAATGGTGGGTGCTATCAATACCAACGATTGCACGCGGTCGGGGTGACGTTGGGATAGCATTACCCCAATATTGCTGCTAAACGCATGTGCCACAATATGTGCCTGCGGAATGTTCAGGGCATCCATAAAACCAACAATGACATCGGCCATTGCGCTATGGCTATAGTCTATATGTAGCCCTTTTTCGGATAGTCCCAAGCCGGGTAAATCAAGCGCATACACCTCATAGCCGCTAGCTTGCAGGGCTGGCATTGTCTCGCGCCATGTTAATGTAGAGCCGGCCTGACCATGTACTAGAATAATGGTATCCGCTACGCCTATTGTATGCTGATAGTAAATACTTAGATCATTCACTTGCAGAAATCTACCATTAGCATCAGCCAATGTTAGAGATGACTGGGTAGTAGGGCCCCCTAGCGGCAAAAAAAATGGCAAAATCACTAGCACAAATGCAACCACAAAAACGATTACTCCCAGCACTATTGCCCTTTGCTGGCGTTTGCTTAAAGTTGGGATATACTGAGCGCGGAAATGATGCCAGCGTTGTTGCGGCGAAGGCTGTGTGGTTGTGGTTGCCATGAAAGAGACCAAATAATGTACGATTATGATAAGACTTTACCGAGAGTTGCCATTGCGCCAAATGCTTTTCGGGGCAGTTTAAGCGCTATGGAAGCGACTAAGCTAATTGCCGAAGGACTAGCCAATAGCACATTCTACTGTACCACAATTGAAATGCCATTGGCAGATGGTGGCGATGGAACCTTAGACGTTTGGCTGGCGGCTACGGGTGGGCAACGACACACTACTTTCGTACAAGACCCACTAGGTCGCCAAATTTCTGCCGAATTTGGTCTCTCACAACACACGGCTGTTATTGAAATGGCGCGTGCATCGGGCATAGAACTTCTAAAACCCCATGAACACGATCCACTGCAAGCTACAACGTATGGCACCGGTCAACTCATTCTGGCAGCAATGGCAGCGGGCGCAACCGATATTTTAATTGGTGTGGGGGGTAGCGCCACAGTAGATGGCGGTGCAGGGTGCTTGCAAGCATTGGGGGCTAAACTATTGGACGAAAATGGACAAGACATTGGTTTTGGTGGTGGCGCACTAGGGCATATCGCGTCTATAGATTTGCAAGCAGCTATCACAACTCTAAAAGGGGTAAAGCTAGCAGTATTGTGTGATGTAGACAATCCTTTAGTAGGCGAACAAGGGGCGGCCCGAGTTTTTGGCCCACAAAAAGGCGCAAATATTGAAGCTGTATCGCGCCTAGAGGACAACCTAAGCCACTATGCTGCTATTATGGCGCGAGATGTAGGGTGCGATATTGCGTCAATTGCACACGGAGGCGCAGCCGGTGGCCTTAGCAGTGGTCTGTATGCTGTTGGTGCAACGCTAGACTCTGGTATCGAGCGTATTATTGCTGCTTGTGGCTATGAAGATTTGTTGATAGAGGATACCCCCCCAATATTGCTCATTACAGGCGAAGGTCGTCTTGATTCACAATCGGATCGTGGCAAAGCACCCATTGGTATTGCGGTGCTGGCCCATAATTATAACATCCCTGTTATTGCATTAGTGGGCGCATTAGAGGCTAGCCCGATGCAACTTCAAGAGTGGCATATCAGTGCAGCTTATAGTATTGTACAACAGCCGTGTAATCTAGATGAAGCCATTGCTAGTGCACCCCATTGGCTGCGCGATACGGCAACCCATATTGGCAATATATTGGCTTTACGATAAGAAAGGCTTCGATGTCTATTAAAGCAGACCACTGGATACGAAAAATGTCGCAAGAGCATGGCATGATCGAGCCATTTGTTGAGCGACAAGTGCGCGAAGATGTTGTTAGCTATGGCCTCTCAAGCTATGGTTATGATATTCGTGTAGCGAACGAGTACAAGATTTTTACCAATGTAAACAGCGCCGTCGTTGACCCCAAACATTTTGTTCCGCAATCATTTGTAGACAGCATCACCGACATTTGCATTATCCCGCCTAACTCATTTGTATTGGCTCGCACTGTTGAATATTTTCGCATTCCGCGTAATGTATTAGCCATTTGCGTCGGCAAAAGTACCTATGCCCGTTGCGGCCTAATTGTGAACGTTACACCCCTAGAGCCAGAGTGGGAAGGCTTTTTGACGCTCGAAATCAGCAACACTACCCCCTTGCCAGCACGGGTATATTCTAACGAAGGCGTTGCACAACTATTGTTTTTTGAGAGCGACGAACCCTGCGAAACATCGTATGCAGACCGTAAAGGCAAATATCAGCATCAACACGGCGTTACCCCGCCTAGGCTATAAAAGCTATGGATCAAATTACACAACTTAAGCAACAAGCGTCTTATCACGCCGTGACATTTATTCAATCGGGAATGATCGTGGGGCTGGGGCACGGCAGCACTGCCATTTTTGCTGTACGACGTATTGCCGAATTACTTCAGCAAGGCACACTAAGAGACATATATGGTATTTCGGCTTCTACGTATGTTGAGCAAGAGGCCCAACAACTTGGCATTCCACTCACCAACTTTGAGCAACACCCTATCGTAGACATTACGATAGACGGTGCAGACGAGGTTGATCCAAAGTTAAATTTGATTAAGGGCGGTGGCGGGGCATTATTGCGCGAGAAAATTGTGGCCCAAGCCAGCCGGCGCAACATTATTGTGGTTGATGAGTCAAAACTTTCGGCCGCACTGGGTACACGTTTTGCTTTGCCCATAGAAGTAATTCCCTTTGGATGGCGTTCACAACTACAGCACCTAACAAAACTAGGGGCGACATGGAAATTACGTTTACACACCGACAACACACCCTTCATCACTGATCAGGGCAACTATATTTTAGATGGAACATTTACCAAGCCGCTAACTGATGCTTATGCGGTAGCCCATGCCTTAGAAAGCTTGGCGACAGTGGTGCAGCATGGGCTATTTTTAGATTTGGCAACTGATGTGGTGGTCGCCGGACGGGATGGTATAAAACATCACCAACGCTCGCACTAGCGAATTTCTTCGCCCACTTCAGTTTCGACCAAACGGCAGCCAATTGCACTTGCAATTAAGTAGGCAGCACGTTCGGCCCAAATTTTGGCCTCATCACGCGCTTCTTGTTCTTCAGTTAGCTTGCGATAGTATTCAACATTATCAACATAATCAAGTTTGCCTGTTTGACCCTTAACCTGAGCGCGTTGCCGATTGAGTTCACTGCTAGACTCATAGACAGTAGCAGCCAGCAAAACACTCTCGTTGGGCACAGTGACATAGATACGCCATTCATGATGTGCCGTCAATTCTTCGGTCATCATCCCATCGTTATCATCCGATTTTACAATATCGGCATCATAAAGAATCACATGACGCAACTCGATATTACGGATTTGATTAAAGCCAATTTCGCGTCCGCGTGGCCCCGTGAACAAAGCTCCCAACAAACCAGTGGGTGGCACAAGTTTAACAACGCTTTTCTTGGTCTCAATTTCGGCCACTTGATAAGGTGGTGCTTCGCGAACAGCAGCGGCGGCCTGTCGGCCAATGCGAAGCACCAATCCACTATTGCGGGTGGCCTCTAGTTTCATGTCGCGGTGTTCACCCGGAAACGGAATGCGTGCAGCACGAATGCTGACTGTTTGGGCATCAACATCATTGCGGGTATGGCGCTCTAAGGGGCCCGTGTGACGAGTAGTTGGCATCTTCTTAATGCCGAAAATTTTTAATGGACAGCCAATATACTCGGCCAAAATACGTCCACTTTCTTGGGCTTCGTTGGCATAGCGGGTATTAGGGGCACGCCGCCACGCCACAAGCTTAATCCAAACTGGTTTAGCATCAATATCCGGTGATACATGCAGTCCCAATAACCAGCGCGATTCATTGGCCTGAAAGCCAGCAACAACAGCTTGAACATAACCAGTAGAAAGTTGAGTACCGGGCAGCCCGACGGACTCGGCAAAGTTGGCCG
This sequence comes from uncultured Anaerolineae bacterium, assembly GCA_964561305.1. Taxonomy (GTDB): domain Bacteria; phylum Chloroflexota; class Anaerolineae; order Aggregatilineales; family J027; genus J027. Next base: position 6,909 of record CAZLPC010000032.1, on the reverse strand, counting down.
TGTATTGAATGATACCGCTACCGTTTTTCATCTCAAACATTACTAACGGCAAGACCAAGTTCACGTCATCAACTACCTGCCATGCACTCGACTCAATCCGCACATCAACACCATCAGCATTAAAGGTTTTCATAGAAAAATCATCCTTTGCGATACTGTGCTTTGATCGATTAAGATAGCACAAAATTGTTTATACTTGAATAAGGATTGCCATTAAATGCAAAATGTAAACAAGACACAAACTTAATGGTTGATTGTTCACTCTGGGTCGGGGTGTTAAACTAGCCTTATCTAACTAGGATATGGAGATGCGCTTATGAAAGTTTTGATCATTGATGACGAAGAACCTATCCGCGATTCGGTCTATCAAATCTTAACGCGAGAAGGATTTAATGTTTTTGTAGCTTCTAATGGATTGGAGGGCCTGCGGATGTTTCATGCCGAGCGCCCCGATGTTGCCATTATTGACATCGCAATGCCAGAAATGGACGGCCTAACCGTTTGTCAACGGATTCGAGAAATTGCTGAAACACCCATTATGATGTTAAGCGCCCAAGCTATTCAAGAAGATGATGTGGTCGAAGGCTTAAACGCCGGAGCCGATGAATACATTGTCAAGCCAATTCGTAAACAAGAATTTGTGGCGCGTTTGCGGGCCTTGGTACGTCGCTCTCAAATGTCTACTATTGAGATAGACATCGGCTATAACGATGGCTATTTGAATGTAGACCTGCAACGCCGCCAAGTTTTCGTAAACGGAGAGAAGCGTCACCTAACCCCAACCGAGTTTAAGCTACTGGCGGTATTGATAGAAGATGCTGGCAAGGTGGTTGCCCAACGCGATTTACTAGAAAAAGTATGGGGCCGTGAGTATGTGGACGATATCTATTATCCACGGGTCTATATTAGCCAGTTGCGTCGCAAGATTGAGCCAGACCCGGCCAATCCGACCTATATCCAGACCGAACATCGTGTGGGGTATCGCTTCGAGAAGCAAAAGCCGCCCAAACCAATGAAATAGGCGTAGGGTCGGAAAGGCGATGGTTACGCTAACCGCAATTACGTTGCTGATTCATGGATTAATGATTGTGCTGGTGATGGGCGCTTTGCTCATCATCACCATCTTTTTGCACGATTCGTCACGTCCACTGAGCGGCTATTTCAGCATGTTTATGGTCGGGATGCTAGTTTGGACATCGGGATCTTTTCTTAGCCGCACTACCGCACAGGTTTCAGTAGACACTAGCATCACCACCGTTGGGGTATGGCTTATTGAAATTGGTTTTGGCGTGGTGTGTGCCATAGCCCCCTTAATGGCGGCTCATATCGTGCAAATGCGTTCTAGGTTATTCTTCTGGACGATCATCGGCGCAATTGTGGTGATGATCGTCTATCGGGTACTGCTAATCAATTTAGATGTGGGCGTTATCTATGAGATTAAAGCACAGTCGCGCCTTAGCTATGGCTTTCCTACACTTAATCGTTGGGTACAAATGGGGTTGTCGCTGGCGCTTATTACTATAGTATGGCGCTATTTTGCGAAATTTGAACGCCCGATTACCGGACTCGGTTTTTTGATTTTAGGCGTGGGGCAACTCATCGCCCTCGTTAGTTTGCGCTTGAGAGAGCTAACAGTAGCCGAAAATTCGGCAGCAATAGCCACCGTACTCATTATCTATGGCATTGTACAATCCGATGTTATTGTGCCGTTTTTACGCCGCACCCGCCAAGTTGAAATTGTGCAAGATGTGGGTGTGGCAATCACTAATTTGCGCGAAGATAAGGTATTAGAAACCATTGCAGCACGCGCCGCCAACTTGCTAGATGCAAACGGCAGCGCGATTTATTTGGTCGAAGAAGATGGCATGTTATTGCTTTCGGCAGTGCACCAACTGCCCGAAAAACATGTAGGTATCTGTCGCATCCGATCACGTCAAGGTTTTGTGGGTCGGGCTTTCGCCGAGCGAAAAAGTACCGTTACCACGCACTATTGGCGCGATATGCACAACATGGAACATGAGGGTTTTCCGCCCGAACCTATTGGGGCAGCCGTAGCTGTGCCACTTACATCTGGCGAGCAAGTATTGGGGGTGCTACTGGTAGTGGCAGATCGTGAGGGGCATTTGTTCTCAGAAGAATACGTCTCGCGCCTACAACTTATCGCTCCACAAGCTGCCGTTACCATCCGCAACAACCGTTTATTGGAACACGAACGCGACTTAAAGCTGCGCTTGTTGGCCCAACAGACGCAATTGCAAACTGTACTTAGCAGTACATCTAACCCTGTGTTGGCCATTGATTGGCGTGGTCGAATCTTGTTTGCAAACGACGCAGCACTGGCGCTATTAGATACACAATATCTCATCAATCCGCTAGAAATGCATAACATCGTTGAGTTTGTAAAGCCAGAATGGTTGCCCTCTGATTTGCGACAACTGCGCCGTGATGTGCGTTATAACCACGCTCATATCTATGACTTGCACATTGATCGCACTGATTTCTTATGCCACATAACACGCCTACAAACGGCAACTCGTGGCTGGGTTGTGGTGCTAAATGATGTAACTACGCTTAAAGAAGTGGATCGCCTGAAAAGCCAGACCATCCGTATGACCAGTCACGATCTCAAAAACCCATTATTCTCTTTAATGTCTTATCTAGAGCTTATTGAGGAAGATACCACCCCTTTCTTTAGCGATGTTACACGCCAAAACATGGCTACTGTGTGGACTCAAATCAACCGCATGTCGCAATTGATCAACAATATCTTAAACTTAGAACGGGTTCAGATTGGCAATCACACTGTTATGCTTTTTGATGTTCGAGATGTATTGGCCAGTGCCCACCATAACCTAGACGCAATGGCCCGACATAAAGAGCTTAATTTGATGTTAGACATTAATGATGAGCCGCTATTGGTGATGGGTGATCAACAGCTGTTGCTACAAGCCGTCACGAACCTAGCAGACAACGCCATCAAATTTACGCCGTCAAAAGGTACAGTAACATTGCGCGGTCTACGACAAGCGGATCAAGTGATTATTGAAGTGACTGATACTGGTATTGGCATTGCTGTCGAACATCAGATACAGGTCTTTGACCGATTTTTTCGTGTAACCCAAGGCCGTACCAAAGATGATACAGGTTCGGGCTTGGGCTTAAGCCTTGTTAAAGCGATTGTCGAGCAACACACAGGGCAAATTACACTAGAAAGCCAAGAAAATATCGGCACAACTTTCTGCATCACATTGCCCTTAGCTAAAACATTAGTGCCGTTGTCTTAAATGATTGATAATGGCCATCAATAACTGGGCATCAATCCTGTCGTTATCGGCCAGATGTTCTATAAAATGGGTATCACTAAAGTCCAATGTCCAAGTATTGGAAGCATAAGCTGTGGCGCTGATAGCATTCCACTCATAAATCCATGAACGCTCTTGCCCTATTAAGTGTAAACGGCGGTCGGTAACAATTAATGTGCCAAAATCTACTTGGGGTGAAGGCTTATCTTCGACATTTACGCGGCGACCCAACTTGGCCTCTGCAATGCGAAGTAACGGATTTTCGGACTCGTCTAGGGGTAAAGCCATATCGTCTATTAATGCAATGGGAGTTAGCCATCCGATATTTCCAGCCTCGACTTGTTGTAGACGGTGGCGTTGGATATAGGCATCGCGACTATAACTAATGGCACTCTCTTCTGTCACCCATTTCGAGCGACTAAATAGATAAGCAGCATAGTGATAGTGAGGGGCAGTATTTATTTTCTGATATTGCACCCGCCATTGCCCCTGTGGAGTAACATCAAAACGTGCCACTGCGCCACAATGATTGCACCGTAACAGCGGCAAAGCCGAACGCCACCACCGTTGTGGACTAAACTCGGTGATTGTGCCTTCGGTATGACACACCAAACAACCGATCAGTGGCGGCGCTAGCTCGCTATAGTGCAGATTCATCGCGCTAATAGGCCCATTGCCTCGCGGACAGCTTGTAATGTAGGCTGGGCGATGGCCCGCGCTTGGTCGGCATTATGTCGTAGCAAATTATCTAACTCGCCAATATCGCTGGTTAGTTCATGATAACGGGCTTGGATAGGCCGCAACGACTCGACCACAACTTCAGCCACTTCTTTCTTCAAATCGCCATAGCCGCGTGCTACTGCAAAATGGCTTTCGATTTGTTCACGGGTTTTACCAGTCAGGGCCTGATAAATTGTGAGTAGATTATTTACGCCAGCCCGTTCTGGATCGTCACTAAATAAAATCTCGCGTCCAGAATCAGTCACAGCCCGCATCATCTTTTTACGGGCAGTGTCCAGATCGTCCAGTAAGTAGACAGCATGATATTGATTCGTCTCACTTTTACTCATTTTAGCAGTGGGATTGTCGAGGCCCATCACCCGCGCACCTGCAAGCGGTATCATCGCTTCAGGAATGGTGAACACCTCTGAGCCAAAACGATGATTAAAGCGTTGGGCAAGATCACGGGTAAATTCAATATGTTGCTTTTGATCATCGCCCACTGGCACAACTTCGGCTTGATAAAGCAAAATATCGGCAGCCATCAAAATTGGATAGGTGAGCAGCCCTGTCGAAATGGAGCTTTCTTCTTGCTTAGCCGATTTATCCTTGAACTGTGTCATCCGTGACAGCCAACCAAGCGGCGTATTGCACGTCAATAACCATGCTAGCTCGCTATGTTCAGTGAGGTGTGACTGAATAAAAATCACATTTTGGGTTGGGTCAATGCCGCACGCGATATATAAGGCAGCGACTTCGCGGCTTTTTTGAGCCAAGCCAATATGATCATAATCTACGGTGATGGCGTGCAGGTCTACGACGCAATAATAGGCATCGAATTGTTCTTGGTGTTGCACCCACTGTCGAATCGCACCGATATAATTGCCAATAGTAAGATTGCCAGAGGGCTGAATACCAGAAAGTACACGCTTACGCTTGCTATCCGTCATCCTTGCATCCAATCATCAAAACATGAAGCTAAAAAGTAGGCAAATTGTATCATTTCTGATCCACACCTGACAATTACGTCCTATGAGGAAAAGTTGAAGATGCGCGGCAGTTGTGGGAATGTGTATAATAAAAACGGTTTAGGACGATAATAGGGATTTTCTATGATAATCAATATTCCGACGCGATATTGGATATTTTTGACGTTATTTACAGGCTGTTTGTCGCTGGTGGTTTTGGCTGGGGCTGGCGCATTTTTATTTGGTG
>CAZLPC010000032.1:0-1662 GCA_964561305.1 uncultured Anaerolineae bacterium | reverse complement strand
TATTAGAAGAATTTGATTTAGAATTTGGTAGCAGCAGAACACCCACGGTGGCTGCAAATGTTCCACAGGCACCGCGTTCTGGCCCCGTTATTGACACCTCGTCCCTGCCCATTGAAGCCGAGCTAGAACGGGTTGTTCCTTTGCGCGTGCGTGCTACCGATGACATTTCGGGTTTGCGCTCGATAGAAGTGTTTATTAATGGGACATTGGTGCAAGCCCCACAGTTGCTAGAGGGGCAACAAACCGCACAAGTGAACTTTGGCTATATTCCAACTACATTAACCCCTGTAACCATTATTGTACGCTCAACAGCGATAGATGATCGCACCTCACAGGTGGTACACATTTTTAATGTGGTAGAGGCTAGCCCTGATGGCCCTGAGGCAGTAGTGGGTTTTGACTTACCTATCGCTGAAAATGATGATCCTTTTGATTTAGCACTAGAGTTTGGTGTTTGCCCCACGCGGTTGGTGCAAGCAAACCCCGGACTTGGGGCTATTCAGCCCGGTGACAGTATATTGATACCAACTGAGGGTAGTCTTAGCCCCACCAACTATGAAGAATGTGCAAGCATTGGCCAAGACACTATTGAAGTCATTAATTTCTTTGAAAATCCACGTTTAGGGATTCGACGCACTTTCTTAGCATCACTGTACCCCATCGATCCGCGTTATCAGGTAACACCGGGTCGGGCTTTCGAGTGTTCAGCATTCTTTACAGGTGTTGATGGAACCAGCCGGGGCTGTCCTCCCGAAAAATCGGAATTTCATACTGGTATTGACATTGCTGCGCCCAACGGCACAGACCTATATTCTGTAAGTGATGGTGTAGTGACATGGGCTGGAACCTTTAAAGACTGGATGGGGGCAAATTTTACTCCTGATATATGCCATACCATTGCCGGATCAGAGCCGCCCCATGAAGGTTATGGCAACATGGTATTAATTGAGACCACTATTAATGGCGTAAAATATGAATTTTTATATGCGCATCTTAGTGTGATTAATGTGAGCATTGGTGATCGCATTGATGGGTCAGGCTTTGTGATTGGTCTTATAGGTTCAACCGGATGCTCGACTGCACCCCATTTACATTTTGAAGTGCGTGAGCGTGGTCGGGTGATCGATCCAATTGCATTTTTAGAAGACCAAACCGAAAATACTGGCTAATCTAAGATGCTCAAACGGTGGATATGGCTGCTGTTTCCCTTAAGTATTGTGTTGGCGGCAGCCATTTGGGGGCTGACCACAATCGAAAACCCCCAAGAACAAACAACCGTATTGCCTACCCTTGAACCCTTGCGTGTAGTTTCAACTTGTCCAGCAACTACGCAATGGCCTCAACTTGATTACACACGCCTAGAAAAGTCGTTCACGATTAATGTCAGTATGTTGGATGGCCGACCTGTGGTAGGTTTGTGTATTGTGGCGTTGCTAGATAATACGCCTTTTGAACGTGTTCAATATATCAGCACTTGCATCACCAGTAATCAAGGTCAATGCTCGCTTCAAGTGCCAGCTAATTTGGTGCGGCTGCACTTTGGCGAAACAGTGATTGACGGATTGCCCCTTGCCGAGAGCATGAATCACATCACATCTTATGCTAGCCCCGCCCCTGATGGCATTGTATATCTTATTGGCAGTGATGCCGATATGATGGCCA
>CAZLPC010000031.1:10814-14363 GCA_964561305.1 uncultured Anaerolineae bacterium | reverse complement strand
ACCAAACGGCGAGCGACCACCACTGTCGTCTTTCTTATCATCGCTACCAGAACGGCTGAAGGCTGAACCACCTGAAGCAGGGCGACTGCTACCACCAAACGGCGAGCGACCACCACTGTCGTCTTTCTTATCATCGCTGGCTGAAGGACGGCTGAAAGGAGAGCTACCTGAAGCAGGACGGCTGCCAAATGGCGAACGCCCACCGCTATCATCTTTCTTGTCATTGCCACCTGCACTGCTGCCAAAAGGTGATGAGCGAGGTCGTCCAGAGCGATCTCCGCCGACATCACGGTCATCTTCATTGCGGGGTGTACGCTGAAAGCTGCTATCCCCGCCACTTGGGTTGCCAAATGGTGAGCGACGACCGCCATCACTCTCTTTGTCAGTGTTCTCGTCGTTTGGATTGTTCCGTCTAAAGCCCATAATCTTTTTTCATTGAGACTGTGACCGACCGATACCCAACTATACCATATTCAGGCAAAGCTCGCAGGTTTTAATTTGAACAATTGTTCTACTTTAATCTACCGTCTAGCAACCACTCATTATCAGTATATAAGCTGGGTTAGGGTGCATTAAAAATGCTCTTGCCATCAGATCAAGAGCATGATAAAATTCTCAAATCATGGGCGCGTAGCTCAGCTGGTTAGAGCGCACGGTTCACATCCGTGAGGTCAGGGGTTCGAGTCCCTTCGCGCCCACAACATTAAAGCCATAAAATGAAACTGCCACCTCATCCATCGTCGGCAGTTTTATTTTTTGATATGATGGTTGCTATGAACAATTATTTGAATTGAAAGATGCACGAATGCGCTATCAGTCATCTAGTGTAACGCCACTACGCGGACAACTTTTTTGGATTGCGACTGCTATCCTATTTTTAGTTGTGATTGTGACCAGCCGCACTAGCCCAGACATTGTGCTATTGGCAGGGGTGATAGGGGTTTGCACGACAGTGGGTGGCATTTTGTTTAACTGGCGAATTCGTACACGCCTCGATACCGCCCTGCACACCGCCCAATTTGAAGCAAAACGCCTCGCCGATACTGAAGAACGCACTGCCACTGTCTATCAACTAGCCGCCACCATTAGCTCTACCCTCGATCACAATCTGGTTTTAGAGACTATTCAGCAGTTCGGCAACATTGCCTTGCGCGATCCCAAACAAGAGTTACGCTTGGTGAGTGCAGTATTTTTATTTCGGAACTCAGATAACTTGCTGCATGTTGCCACCGCCCAACGCCTCACATTAATTGATCTTAAAAAAACAACGGCTGGCAAAGACGGCCTATTGCGCCAAGTATTGCTTGATGGTATCCCTACTTTTGGGGCCAATGCAGTGGATGATCCTGAATTGAGTTATTTTGTAGGATTTCAAAGCGCCCAATCGTTAGCAGCTATCCCGCTAAAAGCGGGGTATCAGACATACGGCGTGTTGGTTTTTGGTGCACCAGAACCCAACGCATTTGACCACAACGCTGCCGATTTACTATCAGCATTGGGCACACAAGCAACCGTCGCCCTACAAAATGCGGCCTTGTACCAAAACCTAAGCGATGAAAAAGAACGTATTGTGCAAGCCGAAGAAAACGCCCGCAAAAAGCTCTCACGCGATTTGCACGATGGCCCCACCCAAACCATTTCAGCAATAGCCATGCGTATAGGGGCCATTCAAGGCCTTATTCGTAGTGGCGACAACCGTAAAGCTCATGACGAATTGGCCAAGGTGTTTGAACTGGCCGACAAAACCACCAAGCAAATTCGTCACATGTTGTTTGCACTGCGTCCGTTGGTGCTAGAAAGTCATGGTTTGGTAGCAGCACTTAACGAAATGTCGAAGAAGATGCACGAAACTTATAACTTGCATGTCGTGGTCGAAGCCGAAAATGGGGCAGATCGTTGGCTAGAAGATGATGCACAAGGCGCAGTTTTTTACCTCGTCGAAGAAGCCATCAACAATGCTCGCAAACACGCCGAAGCCAATCAGGTGACAGTACGGCTGTTCCGAGATGTAAACGATGCCATGATTGAAGTACGTGATGATGGTGTTGGCTTTGATGTAAAGGCCGTAGATGATAGCTATGCGCGGCGCGGTAGCCTTGGTATGGTAAGTATGCGCGAACGTGCCGAACTGGCCGGCGGTACACTGTCTATTAAAAGCAAGCCCAATCATGGTACAAAAATTAGCGTTCGCATTCCTTTGGCAACCGAGTTCCAACTTTCGCCAACGTCAGCCCCGAAAGTAATCGTCAAAGATCGCAGCAACACCATCCAATCAAACGATATTTCTTTGAAAGGCACTCGTTTTTCGCCTCAAGCATCTGAAAAACCGCTTGATCAAAAGTAGAGTTATATATATTGTGAACTTTAGCCAAAATTTGCGTAACTGATTGGCGTTTATTCTGTTATAACTCTATAGCATTTTTCACGAACAGTTTCTAGTCGTTAAGGAGCACAACACGATTATGCGTGTACTGATTTTAGGTGGAGACGGTTATCTTGGCTGGGCCTCAGCCATGTATTTTTCGCGTAAGGGCCACGATGTGGCCGTTGTAGATAACTATTTGCGGCGACGGATGCATCTTGAACGCGGCACCGATAGCCTAACCCCTATTCAACTATTACAACAACGGGTTAGTGTATGGCAAGCCATTAGTGGCAAAACCATTGAGGCCTTCGTCGGCGATTTGACCGACTGGGATTTTACAGCACAAGTATTCCGCGATTTTCGTCCAGACGCAATTATCCATTATGGCGAAATTCCAAGCGCCCCCTACTCAATGATTGATGTTCATCATGCGGTGCATACCCATCATAATAATGTGACTGGAAACCTGCATGTGTTGTTTGCTATGCGCGACTTTGCCCCCGATGCCCACTTGATTAAGCTAGGCACAATGGGCGAGTATGGACAACCCAACATTGATATTGAAGAAGGCTATATTGAAATTGAACACAAGGGCCGCAAAGACGTGTTGCCATTCCCCAAGCAGCCCGGCTCGTTTTATCACCTCACCAAAGTACATGACACGCATAACATTCAGTTTGCTTGCCGCATTTGGGGCTTGCGTGCCACTGACCTGAACCAAGGCGTGGTATATGGTATTGAGACCGAAGAAACCAAACTAGACGACCGCCTGCTAACACGCTTCGACTATGACGAGAGCTTCGGCACGGCGCTTAACCGCTTCTGTGTGCAAGCGGTGGCGGGCATTCCGCTAACGTTATATGGTACTGGCACGCAAAAGCGCGGCTATCTCAATATCCTTGATACCCTACAATGCGTTGAGTTGGCAATGATGACTCCTGCTGATCGTGGGCAAATGCGCGTGTTTAACCAATTTACCGAGTCGTTTACCGTGCGCGAGTTGGCCTTCATTGTCAAACATGCTGCTGAAAAAGTGGGCATTGACGTAGAGATTGCACAGTACGAAAATCCCCGTGTCGAAAAAGAGCATCACTACTACAACCCTGTTCACAGCAATTTGCTAAACTTGGGATTAAAACCTCGATATTTGCAAGAATCGCTGGTCGAATCGGTGGTGCAGCGTG
>CAZLPC010000031.1:0-10804 GCA_964561305.1 uncultured Anaerolineae bacterium | reverse complement strand
CGTATTATTGAAGATGCGATTATCCCGCGTATTCGTTGGCAGTCGGGCGATCAAGCCGAAAAAGTGCATCTGACTGAAAAGGTTCAAGAAGAAAACCCGACCCCCGCCGGCGATTAAGCAACCTTTTTTCCATTTGAACATCACCTTACCTATAAGCACCCACTTGGGGTGCTTTTTTGTTTGCCGCAGCCAGCTAATGATTAATAGATGTCGCCTTTTGGAAATAAAATGGCAAAGCTATACCAGCGCTGAAACAGTTGGGTTGGCCGCTGCACACTAATCTGTTCGCCATTCCGCGACACAATGCCCTCTCGAATGCGCATATCATCATCAAGTTGAAGTGTGTCATTACGCCAAAACGCATTCACAGTGTTTATGTAAAGCGCATTGGGTGTGCTCGTATGCGGATCAACATATACGACAAGAGTACGCCCATTAAATGTATCTATCAACACATTGTCATTGGCGTTTAAGGTACGAAATGGGTAAAATCGCGCTACCGAACCCGCCCACACCCCCAGTCCCATCTCAATATGAGGTAGGCGCGTGTCTTCATGGCCTATCGTCTTAAGCCAACGCGCTGGAAATTCGGGCGCATCCATCACACGCCAAGCATTCCATGAGTGGGCAGTTTCTTCGTCTTCAACACTTAGTTGCGATGGTGCATATAAGCTGTTTGGATAGGCTAGCTGTGCTTGCGCCACCGTAATATGTTGCAATATGCTCAATGGCGCTAGCTTTTGCCCTTGCAACGGGCCATACATACACTCGCCCGTAATATGATTCCAAATGGAGCCTGTTTCCTCGTCGGCTAAAATTGTCATCGCATTATAGATTCCACGTTCAGTAAAATGCAGAATCCGGCCTTCTAGGAGTGGCGAAAAAACAGCCCCACTGTTACAAATCATGCAAAACGAGGCCATCCAGTCTATGCCATTATGTTGGCCTTGGGCCACATGATGAAACACCAAATGCACCAAATTGAGCAAAATGTGGCTTTGCTCCACGTTCATAAGCAACATTGGCATGTCTTCCGGCAACTGATAGCACAGGGTCGCTTCTGACAGCGAGATAAGTTGATTGGCAGCTAAAGTAGGAACCAACGGTTTATCACGAATAATAGCGCGTTCGACATTAAACACATCAGGCGAATTGAACATAGGTTTTTCTCTGGCTAATTAGTTTGTTTTATCTGTAGAATTTTGATTTTATGGTCAAATTCTTTCACAGCGATAACAGACAAATGAGCCAGTGATTAATTGCCAAAGGTAGGGCCAACCCATCCTAATAAGTTTAATTCTCCTTCAAGATCGCTCGTCATATTGCGGATTGTGGCCCCGTTTTGATCAGCAAGCAAAATATCCAAGCGCCCGTCTGTCCCACGCGCTACCCGAATGCCCTCATAAGCTAAATAGCGCCCAGTTGGATCAAAAATAGGATCACAAGCCAACACCGATTCGGAAGGAGTATTGACCAAATTAAAGGCGGCATTAAAAATTAAAATGCCATAAGCACATTGCCGATTGCTGCCGCCGATGGCCAAGCGCGTGCCATCTGGCGACCAAACCGCGTTTAGACCAAAGCGTACAAAAATATAGCTTGATGAACGCTGTAACTCCTCACCAAAGCGATCTGAAAAAACCAGTTCTGATGTTTGGCCAATGCGCTGATAGACCACAAACTGTCCCTCAGGTTCCCATGCCGGCACAGCATAAATCGCGCCGTCATCAGGGTTTAGCTTCCATGTCGAACCAGCAGCCACATCATATACCCACAAATCGCTACTATTAGAGAAGGGATCGATGCTACCCGATGAAACACTAACAAGACGTGTATTAATCCATTGTGGCGGGCTATTAACTGGATTGGTGTTGATTAATGAGAAACGATTGACCACAAACTCATAGACAAACAGCGCCCCCGCCTGTGGCGTTGTTGCATCGGGCGTGTCGCAGGTGTTTGGCACATTTGGATACCAAGTGGGGCAAGTCAACCGATCCGATACAAACGCTAGTTTTGTGCCGTCTGGTGACCATGCTGGCCAAAAGTCATAAGTGGGCGAGTTGGTCAGGTTTTGGAAGTTAGTTCCATCGGCATTAACCATATAAATATCGGTGGCATAAGCTGAAGACAACACAAAAGCTAGGCGTGTGCCATCTGGTGACCAAATAGGTTCGTGCCCAATAATACCGCGTGGCAGCAAACTATCACTTTGAAAGATGCGGGCCGAACGCCCCGATTGTACATCTAGTAAATAGAGGCCATCGTTAGGCAAGAAATAGGCTAAATGCAAGCCAGTTGGCGACCAATAGACCCGATTCCCCACTGATGCTGGCAGGTCTACCACCTTTACCCGTTGCCCATTGATAGGATTGGATAAATAGACACCCAAGACTGATTCGGCAGTGGTTTCTGTGCCAGTCGCATCTATCACCAAATTGCTAGCCAGTGTAAACGAGACCCACGCCGTCGAGAGTCCACCTTGCACTGCCGCTGGCACCTGAAAAAAAGTCACCTCAGGCTCTGTTAAAATATCTGGATAGGGCGTTGAGGTAGGCAGTGGTGTATGAGTAGGGCTGGGTGTAATGGTAGGTGTTGGTGATGGGGTGATTGTTGGGGTTAGGCTGGGTTGGGGTGTTGGACTGGGGATAGGCGTATCCGTTGGCAACAGCGCAATTGCGGTAGCTGTGAAATCGGGTGTAAAAGTAGGTGGCAAAGGCGTTAAAGTGGGCGGCGGATTGCGCGTGAGTGTACAAGCCAACGATGCCGCCACTAATGCCAATAAGATCAATTTTACGCGATTCATTTACCAGCCATTTGCCTCAAATATGGTTTGTAAGAAATCTGCACGTTCGGCCTCAGTCATGGGGCGCGGGCAACAATAGTTCTCGATTATCCCCGTATACAGTTCTACTGAGATAACTTGTCCTTCGTGCACAATCACCTTGTCCATAAACATTTGACGTGTGCCAATTTGTGCCATCTGATCAAAGAATAAATTGCCCAAGCCATGATGCACAAAACCAGCCGCTTGGCCCTCGCGGGCAATAATGTCGAAGCCATGCGGCTGATGTGCTTGGCTACCAATCACTACATCTGCTCCCCACTCAACAAACCGGGCCATGCGCTCTTTCTGGCTGGGCAAAGCATCATAGCGATAATTTTCATAGTCTTGAATGGTCATAATCACAACATCCACTTCGGCGCTTAGACGGCCTAGTTCTTGCTCAATATAGGTGAGATCGCACGGGGATGCGCCCGCCCGTTCTTCGCCTGCCAACGGCCCCAAATAGCCTTGGTTGGTATCATAGAAATTACAGCCCAAAAAGGCAACCGAATTGCCATTATGCTCAAAAATAACAGGCAAGCGTGATGATTCGAGATCGCGCCCACCGCCAAAATACAAAATTCCTGCCTCGTCATAGCGGTCCAGCGTTTGGCGGAACGCGCCCGGCCCCCGATCATTAAGATGGTTGCCCGTTAACTCCATTACATCAATCCCCAAATAGGTAAATAGCTCCATAAATTCAGGATAGGCGCAAAACGAGGTCGTGCCCACATTGCCCGTTTGGGGGCGCGGACATTGATCGCTAAAAGGGACTTCATTACTGGTATGAAAAATATCGGCATCACTCACAAAATCAAGAATACCTTCGCTGGGCAACAATACATTGCCGCTATTGACTATTACATCGGCGGTGGTGCGGGTTAGGGCTGTCACACCACTTAGCACCACACGGGTTAGGCGCTGGGCATTGCGGTTCGAGCCACGCCAACTATCAGCCTCGCGCAGGTCTTCAAGGGCCCGCCCAAGCGCCGCATCATCACCTTCAATGCCCACAGTCATTCGCAATGGGTAACGATTGGGGTCAAAGTCAGGGCTAAAAATGTCTATACCATCCAACTTTAAAACCTTCATATCGGGTGTTAATTGATGAAAAGGCACAATGGCCCATGTGGTGGGGCGTTGCTCCCATAGTTGGCTACTCAATTGACTATCGGGAACGCGCAGATAGGGGGTGTTAAGCGATGCCGAACCTAAAATAATTGGTAGGGCCGATAAAATCTCATCTGTCACCAGCAAACTCATGGGTTGATCGGTCCCACTAAGCCCATTAAGCGCAAATGAATCGCCCGCCCAATAGTTTTGTAAATCAGAATAGCGAATCGTTTCCGCGGTGCTGGCAAAAGCCACCACCGGCACATATAGCCAGTTGCTACTGATGGCGCTGTTTTGTGCCCCAACAGACAACCGCAAATCTGCGTTTTGTTGGTCAAAGGTGCGCTGATAATCGGCTTGGGTTAAAAGAGGGGTCATCATACCCTCAAACTCTCGTGGCAAGTCCCACCCAATCCAAACGCGGATCGGATCGGCTGGCGTATCAGTTTGGGCGTGGCCTAAAGATGGCCCCACTAGTACAGCCAGCAGTACCATGCAACAAAAAATTTGTCGTATCATCCATACTATCCTATAGTTGTCTTATGTCGTTGGCACACACCATATAAAACAACCATACATGATAGCAGGCTTTTTGCCCGTACTAAATGTTTGTCTTGTAGGCTTATCGTGTACTAAGCGCGGCAAAGCAGTTATATGGCATCATCTTTTATTTTGGGTAACAATGAGCTTAACACTTTTGCCCAAACGTCAGCAGCAAAATATTGTATACTGGCCTTGTCGAATTTGGAGGTCGGAAGCACAGGCTAAAAGAGACAATTATGAAACACACTAACCAACCCAGCCACCGTTCTGTAAGACGCAGAATACGTCGCCATACAGATGATCACTATGTCAATGGTCATCATGATGTCCAGCCATTAGCCGCCACCCATGCCCCTAGTAGCCAAGCCCAATTTCATCGTCCCAATTTGATAACACCCAATACGGCACTTCAGCTACAGTCACGTTATGGCAACCGCTACACCACCCGTGCCATTCAACGCCAAACAGCCGCTACTGAAGAAGGCCCACAGGCCCCGCGTGCCACAACCCCAAACTTATGGTCATATGACACATTTGAGGCCCAAATGCACCAAGACCAAACTTGGGTGGGTAAATGGTTTGAGAGCAATGTCTCTGGTTATGATCAAGAACTTGCTAGTATCGCTGCACTACTAGGCAGCTATCATCAAACTGCTAGCGGCGACAAACCCGAAAGCGAACGGTTAAGACATCTATTGCAACTTGTCTATCAGATGCGCCTTAAAACAATTATTTGGCTAGGTAGCAACATCAGCAGTTATCGGGCCGATGAAATGACTCTGTTTTTGCAACAACTCAATAACGCTATTCCCATGTTGCAAGTTAGTGCCCAACCTTATTTAGGCAATCAATATGTCTTTGGTGGGGACAAAAACTTTAGCTATGTTGAATTACGCGCCTTAGATCGCCATATTCAAACCCTAATTGCTGCTACCCAAAACCCTGCCGACCAAGCAGCCTTGCAAAAAACCCTACAAGAAACACGCCTTAGCTTGCACACCAAGGTCAATGAACTTTTTGCCAAATTCCCGCCCGAAATATTGTCGGGTGCATTTGGGATGCCACAATCTACAGGGGATCGCATCGAATTTTTAGAATATATGGCCGTCTATCTCGGCTCTATTGATAATGTTGTCCAGCATTTTAGCAATATCCGCAAAGCCGGTGTGCCCGGCACCGTTTGGTTGCACAACTCGGCGGCCAGTCGCCTAGAAGATGTGCAAAACGATGTGGGTGGCGAGAAAAAAATGCCAGCCAGTTGGGTCGCCTTGGGGGTGCGGGGGCGTTTTCGGGCCCATACCCGTGAATCGAACAGCCGTATGGCGCACCCCATGGGCTATGCCATTGATTATCGGGCCGATGAAAACCCCATGCTGACAGGCCTTAACTTTGCGCTTGCTAATCTAGATGCACGAATGCAAACAGGTAACGCTGATGAGCGCATCACGATGCAGCTTGGTGGCAACAAGCGCCGCGATCTAATTGCACGCATGGGAAATGGAACAGCCAGCGAAGCAGAAATTGCCGCTTTTGAAGAAAAACTGGCGAGTGAATATGACCGCGTGAGCGACTTGTCTGAAAATTTTGGCTCGGCATTAGGCCCTAACGCAACCGAACGCCTAAAAGAACTGCAACCTCAGTTAAAAGCCAACCAAACCAGCGCGGCTGTCAACGCAAAAAAAATGGCGGCTATCCAAAAAAGTATCGAAAAATTACAAAAAAACAAAAGTCTTACCCCCGATCAGCAAACAGAATTGGGCAACCTGCAAATTGAATATGAAGCCCTGCAAACCGAACAGACCAAGCTGCAACAAGCCCATTATCTTGTTTGGAAAGAGATACAGGCCATTTTTGCCCCCTACATTCAGCAAATTGAAATGGAACAAGCAGGCTTGGGTGCTGATATCAACGAAAAAGCCAAAGAAAAATTGGGCGTAGCTGTTGCCAAATTAGGCCAGCTTGAATCGGGGATGCAAGTAGATATTGACAAGATCATCGCGAGTGAAGCTGCCAACAAAGATACCGCAATCATCACCGCCTATCACACTTTCTTTGAAAACTATAAGAGTAGTTATGCTACAGTGGCGGAAGAAGTCCAAACCGCGCTCTCTCAAGAAGAGCGCACCAAAGCTGGCAAACAAAACGCCCTAGCCACTTTTAAAACCCAACTGGAAACATTTAAAGGTCTTGAAGAATGGTTTCGGACACTTCAAGCGCCTGATAACAAAACGGGTGATGGTGCAATTTCGGGCAATATGCGCTCATTGATGGGCGACACCAAATCGGGCTTGCTAGCGTGGTATCAAACAGTCGTCAATATCCGACAAGCCAAAGAAGCAGGTAAAATGAATGGGAACTGGGCACGCGGCGGGCAAGAAGATTGGCGCAATTTACAGCGTCTGAAAAATGCCTTGCAATGGAGCAGTTATTTTATCTTTCAAGGCGAACGCAACGCCAAAGACCCCTCGGTGGTACGAATGTTGCAGACAGGTTACTTTAATCCAGACGAAGCCCCTGCCGACGAAAAGTCACGCAAATCTAACAAGCATGGTTTTGACCTACCCTTTATTGAGAGCATGGCCAAACGCGGTTTCGATTTGGGCGTGGCTTGGTCAACATCTACCGATGCAATGCACTTTGAACTGGTGGATGGGGTAGATGGCTTGCCTAGCAACACTAATGCGATATCAGAAGAGTTGAACCGTGTCTTAAAAGACCTCATTCAGCGGGGTGTCATTATTGAAAAACGCCAGAAAAATGAAGAGATTGTCGAAGGTGAAGCCAGCCAAACCCTTGAGAATAGATTTGGCACAAAATATAAACAAAAACTTGCTACAAAGGGTATCAATTTGCCCGAAGAATAATGCTCAAATAGCGTGCTGTTGATATAAAAAAGAGGGGTTTTGCCTGATAAACAGATTTTGACAGGGGCATGTTATAATCCACCACAAATCACAATGCTGTTGGAGAGGCTATGGAAACCCGAACACCACCTGTCAACTTACATGATCCAGCTTTGTATATTAACCGTGAGCTGAGTTGGGTAGATTTTAATGCACGGGTGCTTGAAGAAGCGCTTGATCCACGTAATCCCCTCTTAGAGCGCGTCAAATTTTTAGCTATTTTCTCGAATAATCTTGATGAGTTTTTTATGATTCGGGTGGCCGGCTTGCGCCAACAACTGGCCGCAGGGGTTACGAAACTGTCCGCCGACGGCATGAGTGCCGCCGAACAATTAGAGGCCATTCGGGCTAAGGTACTGCCCTTGCAAATGGAGCAACGCCGCTGTTGGCAAGAAGATATTAAGCCTAAATTGGCCGAACATAGCATTATCATCATTCGTCACTATCATGAGCTAACGCCCACCGAACAAGAAGCCATGCGCCGCCATTTCCGCGAGGTGATCTTTCCAGTTTTGACACCGCTCGCGGTTGATCCGGGCCGGCCCTTCCCGCATATTTCTAATCTCAGCCTCAATCTGGCCATTTCGCTGAAAAACGAACGCGGCCAATCGCGGTTTGCGCGGCTAAAAGTGCCGATTGGAGCCAACTTGCGCCGCTTCGTGCACATCAGCGACATTATCGAACGCTACGACATGGGGCCCGCCCGTACCCCCCATGTTTATATCTATATGAGCGAAATAATCCGCGCCAACCTAGATATGTTATTTCCGGGTCTGGAAATTGAAGAAGCACATGCCTTTCGTGTGACCCGCGATGCCGATGTTGAAATTTCTGAAGATGAAGCATCGGACTTATTAGAGACCATAGAACAAGGTGTGCGCCAGCGCCGCTTTGGGCATGTCGTTCGTTTAGCTGTCCAAAAATCCATGCCCAATCATATCCGCCAAATGTTGATGCGTCATCTTGAGGTTACTGAGCGTGATTTATATGTGATAGACGGGCCACTAGGCTTGAATGACCTATTCCAAATTGCTGCCCTCGATTTTCCAGAGCTAAAGTACCCCTCGTTTTCGGCCCGCCACCCCAATACTTTGCAAGAACCTAATAATATGCTGGCGGTTATCCAACAACGCGACATCATCTTACATCATCCCTATGACTCGTTTATGCCCGTCATAGACTTTATTCGTGCCGCAGCCCACGATCCAGATGTGCTGGCTATTAAAATGACGCTCTATCGTGTAGGGCGCGACTCGCCAGTTGTACAGGCGCTGCTAGAAGCTATTGAAAATGGCAAACAGGTGGCGGTTTTAGTAGAGCTAAAAGCGCGTTTTGACGAAGCCAACAACATTACATGGGCCCGCGCCCTAGAAGCCGAAGGGGTGCATGTGGTTTATGGTTTGCTGGGCCTAAAAACGCATTCTAAGGTGGCAATGGTTATTCGGCGCGAGGGTGATCAGTTACGGCGCTATGCCCACTTAGGGACGGGCAATTATAACGCCGATACAGCCCGACTCTACACCGATCTGAGTTTCTTAACGGACGATCCATTTTTAGCAGAAGATGTAACCGAGTTATTTAATCGTCTAACAGGTTATTCGCAAAAAGCCAATTATCACAAGCTGTTTGTTGCCCCAGAACACATGCGCCATAACCTAGAACGTCTTGTAGATATTGAAATTACCCATGCCCAAGCTGGTCGCCCAGCACATATCATCTTCAAAGCCAACAGCCTCACCGATGCAAAAATGATTGCCAAGCTCTATCAAGCATCGCAGGCAGGTGTAGAAATTGATTTGATTATTCGAGGTATTTGTTGCTTGCGGCCCGGCTGGCCCGGCATTAGTGACCATATTCGCGTGAGAAGCATTGTCGGACGCTATTTGGAGCATAGCCGTATCTACTACTTCCAAAATAACGGCGATCCGATTTTGTATGCGGGCAGTGCCGACCTAATGGATCGCAATCTTAATCGTCGGGTCGAGGTGTTGTATCCTATTGAAGACGCATCTATGCGCCAAGAGGTACTTGATACTATTTTGCGTGTGCAATTGGCCGACAACATCCGAGCGCGGGTCTTGCATCCCGACGGCACATGGGTGCGAGTGGCTCCTCAATCTGATGAACGCCCCTTAGACAGCCACGAGTGGGCGATGAAATATAGCCACGCCACCACCCACTTTTAATACAAAGGGGGCGTTTTGCCCCCAGCACTCTATGTTTTATTCTATTGGATCAACCGTGTAATCGCCTTCAAATGTTTCACTAATCCAGCCCTCTTTCCCATCGCCCATCACCACTTGGAAAAAGGTAAAGGCTTGATTTGTCCCTTCATCCTCATCCTCACACACATAGCCACCAATGACATCAAAGGTTGAGCCGGGATCATAGGTTTCTATAGATGTGCTAAATGAAGAAGGTTCTTCACGCAAGCGCAGACCATCCGAGATAATACTACGAATGCGTCCCCGCCCCCCAACAACCAAGCGCGGCGGAATATCGGGTGCACAGAATTCGGGCGTAGCAGTAGCGGGTATCGTCGCAGTGGGCGAGGCCGTGGGCAACCAAATGCCCGGCGTGGTCGTCACCACTGCCTCCGCATTAAGGGTGCGCCCCACCCAAATGGTCTCGACATTTAATGCCGTAATCTCTTGGCTAATCCAGTCTGCTACCCAAATCTCGTTGCCTGTATAAGCCATCGTTCCGGGAAAAACACCAGTGCTGCGGGTCGGTAGCTTTTGCACAAACACACCGTTCTCCGCCCGAAAAGCGGTGATGCTGCCTGAGCCATCATGCACATTCGTCACCCATACATGCTCGAATGCATATAACAGTTGGATCGGGCGGGGTGTGCTGCCCGCAATGTCTTCGATCACAAACGCGCTGGCTTGTACCGCCACCAACACTTCGCCTGCTTCCGTCTCCGTCGAGCGCACATCATACACCTGAATCGAACCATCATAATGCGCTATCCATATATGACGACCGTCAAACACTATCGAGATCGGAAACAACCCCACTTGCAATGTCTCACTAGGGGTGCTGTTATCACCCACAAAAAATGGCACTGGCTCGCCACTTTCGCCATCTATCGCCATCACCGTGTTGTCTAGCCCATTCGTCACCCATATATGCCGACCATCCCATGTCATCGCGGTGGGAAAAGACCCCACAAAAACCGGTTGCAAGGGCGTTTCTGTGCCCACAATAATTTTAACCAAGTTGCCCCGCCCGCTTTGCGGCTGGTTCAAGACCCACATATTGGCCCCATCAAACAGCAAGTCTACTGGCCCATTGATCCGCGCATTTAATGTGTCAAATTTCGTCAACAACTCGCCCCTGCGATCAATCACTGAAACCACATTGTTCTGGTCGCTGGCCGCCCAAATATTCACCCCATCATAGGCCAACGCCACCG
>CAZLPC010000030.1:7740-14369 GCA_964561305.1 uncultured Anaerolineae bacterium | reverse complement strand
GTGTGCCACCCAGCCAGCGTTGCTCGACATAGGGCATGTGGGCGCGTTCGGCTTCTTGACGAATGATTTCTTGGGCTTGGCGCTTGGTTCCTACATACAAAACACTGCCCCCACGGGCCACGTCATCACGTACGACATCATAGATTTCGCGGCAGAAGACTAGCGTTTGTTGTAGATCGATAATATGGATACCGTTGCGTTTGGTGAAGATGTACTTGTCCATCTTCGGGTTCCATTTGCGGGCTTGATGCCCAAAGTGAACGCCCGTTTCTAAAAGGGCGCGCATTGTTACCATCGGCATTATGAAATCTCCTTATAGATTGTGTTTGGCCGACCACAGCCGTCTACCGAGACCACAACCCATAGCCAAGCTATGGGCAACACAGAATCGTCAAGCTGTGTGATGTTTATAAACAAACCCTGCGAATTGTATCACAGAAGTAATGGATTTCAAGCGCGGCTAGCACACTGCGGGTTATTGTGATGGATCAGGATCGGTAAAAAGGCCTTCGGTGGCGATGAGTTCTATGGTGGTATATTTATCGGTGTTATAGAGGTCTTGGATGATGGTCATTTGCTGCGTAGAAAATTTGCTGGTTTCGTCCGCAATAAAGGCCTGCTCGAATGCGGCTTGCATAATGCGCGTTTTTACCAGAAACGGCACATAAGAGGTAGGGCTGGTGTGTTGAGGGGTAAGACGTTCGGTGGGCATTAATAAACTAATGCCTAAAACAGCAACACCAATCCATTGAATCGTTGTTAGGCTCTCTGATAAGAAAATAAAAGCCATCATTAGCGATGCACCGATTTCTAGCACCGCCAACAGGGTCGTCTGCAAGCTGCCCAAACCCTTCACACTAACAAACATCAACAAGCGGGAGGCCGCCGTTGTAACAGACAACCCAATTATGGGCAACAACGCCTGATAATTGGTGTTGCCACTTTCGGCCGCAAACAAGGGCAGGTCATAGGCAAAGCGGGCCATAGAGACCACCAGCGCCATTGTCGCTAACACATAAAATGTTACTGTTTGGGGGGGCATATCATACAAAGCACGCTGGCTCATTACTACTGTACCTGCAAAAAGCAACGCATTGCCCAGCATTAGGCCAATACCTAGCCAGTGGGCTTGCCCGGCCATGCCCCCTGTAATGATAAAAATACCCAACAGCGCAACCGAAACCCGAATAATGGTGCGCGGGCCAATGCGTTGCCCCCCCAGACGGGTTAAAATAACCACAAATACCAGATACATACCATTGAGCAATTGGGCAATTGAGGCATCTAAATAATTAAGGCCGTTATAATACATTAATGAGCCAATGCCGTTTACGATGCCAATGGCAATACAGTTAATGAGTCCTGCCGGATAGATGAATAGATAGCGGCGAGCAAACAGATAATAAAATATCCATAAAATAAAAACCGCCAAAACTGTCCGCAATGCTGCTACCGTGAAAGGGTCGGCCCCTTCACGGTAGGCCAATTTGCCAAAGATGGGATTCATCCCTAAAAACAGCGGCGTTAACAATGCAATCGAAATCGCCAAGCGGTTGATGGGCCGATGTGTTTCGGTTGCTTGTTTTTCGTGTGCCATAGCAATCCTTAGTGCAAGGTCTCGATAATCTGTTGCAGCAAGTCATCGTTTAAGAACGAGCCTTTTTGCAGCATGGAATCAATACGACCAGCAAGGCGTTTATGTTCGGCAGGTGTTAGTTCTTTGGCCGTTAGCACAATAATCGGAATATCATGCGTAATCGGATCAGCTTTTAGGCCTTCAATCAATTGAAAACCATCCATTTCTGGCATCATTAAATCCGACACGATTAAATCGGGTTGTATCTCGCGGGCCAACGTCAGACCTTCAATGCCATTATGGGCCAATGTTACAGCATAACCTTGGCTGGTCTCTAAGATACGATATAAAAGGCGCGCCGAATCTACATTATCTTCCACAACCAGCACCTTACGAATGGGTGAACGAACCTTATTGACGGCCGATAGAAGGCCTGTGGTGGGAACAGATGGTGTGGGGCTAATGTGTGAGAGATCTACTTCGTGAGACCATGCTTCGCCCAGAATAGTCTTTTCGACCGGGAAGGTATGCCCAGAGCAGTTAAAAACCACTACATCATCGGGCCTTATCTTGCCGTTTTGCACCATTTTAACAAGGCCCGCAAAAGCAACGGCAGTGGCCGGTTCTACTGAAATGCCATCAATGCGGGCCATAATGCGCGTGGCTTCAAAGGCTTCTTCATCGCTGGCGCTTTCGGCGATGCCACCATATTGTTTCATCATGTCATATAACAATTGATAGGCGCGTCCGGGATTGCCCGTACTGAGGGTGGCAATAACGGTAGTTGGGTTTTCGACGGGCACTGCCACGGGCCAATCATTGTTAAACGCTTCGATCATTGGGGCACAGCCCGATGATTGTACAATACCCAAGCTCGGTACTTTGTCCACCAAGCCCAAATCGCGCAGTTCTTCAAATCCTTTAATAACACCAATGGGCCCCATGCCACCGCTAACACCCTGAATGAACCAATCGGGAGATATCCAGTCCAGTTCTTCGGCAATTTCAAAAGCCATCGTTTTCATGCTTTCCATAGCCGCAATACTTTTGATACCCCGATCATAATAGATGTTTTGGCTGCTAGCAAAATTGGCGGCAATCTCTTTGGCTTGATCATAAGTACCTGTTACATTCACAACTTCTGTGCCATACAGAGCTACCTCGCGGATTTTGTCGTTGGGTACGCGATCAGGGAAAAATCCCCACAGCTTGATACCAGCCCGCGCCGCATAAGCTGAATAAGCAATGGCGACATTGCCCGTACTCGCTACTACCGCTTCTGTAATGCCCAGTTCTTTCATAACAGAGATAGCCACCGATGCTTGGCGGTCTTTAAACGACCCCGTAGGGCCTTGGCGCTCATCTTTAATATAAAGATGCTTTAAGCCCAACATACGCCCCAAATTTTCAGCCCGCAACAGCGGGGTTGCACCTTCGCCCATGGTCACAATATTGGCGTGGTTCTTAATTGGCAACAATTCATGATAGCGCCACAATCCGGGGCGGCGGCGTTGCACTTGATCGCGCCAATTTTGGGCCCGCAGCGCATCAAGATCATAGCGAGCATAGATAATATCGTCACCACAATTGGGGCAACGCTTGATTGGCTCGGTATAAGATGAATGCCAACCACAATTCTTACAGTCTAGCCAGATATTCTTTGTCATGGTCAATTACTCGAAGGAACGCATTAAACGATGGTCTAAAGTCGGCTCATTTTAGCGGATGGTGGATAATTAAGCGATATTGGGATGGCAGCAGCAGGTAGCCAAAAGCATTATATCGTTGCTTCTGACTACCATTTTGTTTGGGTTTAAGAGGAAAGATGTTCTTTTTCGATAGTTTTTACGGCATCAATCAGTGTTTGCTCCTCGATAGGCTTCACAATGTGCAGCTTGGCCCCCAAGGCAATGCTCCGTTGTGCGTCATTATCCACGCTACACACAATAACTGGGATATCGCCAGTATTCGCCAATGTGCGGATTTTCTCTAAGACATCCCACCCTTGCCGATTGGGCATGTTGATGTCTAGCAAAATCATCTGTGGGGCATGGGCAACAATCATTTCTTCAGTACGCAGTGCATCGGTTTCACCGATAACTTGCCAGCCCTCTTTGGTTAGATAGCGCCGATAGAGGTTAATTGTGCCTACTTCATCATCCACAACCAAAATTACACGCCGCCGTAGCTCTTGGGTGGGGCGTTTGGGCAGCGTTTCATCTTTGTCGTTATTGTTGCCCCCATTTAGCGGGCCTGTATCGGGTGTTTTCGCTTCTATAACAACAGCAGGTGCAGCTTGCAGCAGTTCTTCGGCGGTTGGCTCTATCGGAATATAAATAGAGAAAGTAGAGCCACTACCGATTTCGCTATTTACTTCAATGCCACCACCTTGTAACAACGCAAACGAGTTTGCTAATGGCAAGCCCAAGCCTGTGCCTTCTGCCGAGCGTGCGGTTGTACTGTCTACTTGTTGAAATGACTCAAAAATTTTGGGCAGGTCTTTTGAGTCAATACCAATGCCTGTATCGGCCACACTGACCACCAACATGCGGCGCTGTTTGGCTTTAAATTCATCTAGGTAGATACTGACCGTAATGCTGCCTTTGTGGGTGAATTTGGCGGCATTGCCCAATACATTTAAGATAATTTGACGGGTACGGAACTCGTCGCCATAAGCATTTGGCAGGTCAGCATCAATTTCAGTAAACAACTGAATGGGCTTGTCTTTGGTCAGGCCTTGCACAGTTGCCATCAGGCTCTTTACGACGGCTGTCAGATCAAAGTATTCTTTGACTAGTTCCATCTTGCCCGCTTCAATTTTGGCTTGATCAAGAATGTCGTTAACCAAGCCCAGCAAGTGCTTGCCGCTATCATGAATGGTCTGAATGTCTTGCTGCTGCATATCAGTGATGGGGCCATCAATGCCTTTTAAGATCGCCCGCGAGAAGCCAATAATAGAATTAAGTGGTGTCCGCAGTTCATGGCTCATCGAGGCGAGAAAGTTGGTTTTTAGCTGGTCTACTTCGCGCAGACGGTCATTGGTGCGCTGCAATTCTTCCACCAACAACACATTTTGGATAATGGGCGTTAGGGTAGAACCTAGTGTAATCATCAGCCGCATGTCTTCTTCATTATATTGATGGGGACGTGTGCCTTCGATAGCAATCACCCCAACCAATGATGAGCCAGATGAAAGCGGTACAAACACACCGCTTCGGCTGGTGCTAATTGCTGGCAGATACTCTTGCTCTTGCTCAAAGTCGCTAATGATAATGGGGCGCACATGGCGACCTACCCAGCCCACCAAGCCAACGCCCAACGGGATGATGCTGCCGCTATCTATAAACTGATATTCTGCGCCGTTGGGTGTCGCTTTGCTCACAATTAACAGTTGCGATTGAAGGGTGTCTTGGTCTTCTGTTTTTAAGAAGATTTCGACTGCTTGGCTCTGCATCTGACGAATCAGTACTTTGGCCAAAGTCTCAAGTGTTTCGCCCAAATTTCCGCTAGCACTGGCCGCCGTAGAGGTAATATCGAACAAAAAGCTCATGTCAGTGGCGCGTTGCTGGGCAACTTCAAACAAGCGGGCGTTATCAATGGCAATTGCAAGCTGATCAGCTAATGAGGTTAAAGCAATAATGTCATCATTATTGAATGCGCCGGGTTGATTTGATTGCACGTCTATTGCACCCACAATAGCGCCTTTTACGCGCAAGGGTACAGCAAGTTCGGCGCGGGTATCGGGCAGGTAGGGGTTGGGGCGGTGCATAACACCTTGTTCAGAAGTATCGCTGACCAAGAACGGTTGTCCGGTGGCGGTGGCTTGCCCCACTACCGACGGGGAAGCCACAGGCAAGCTATGATTAAGCGCCAACATTTGACGGCCTGCTTCGCCAGTGGCTGCTTTGAGATAGGCATTTTCACCAACCTCATCAATTAAGAAAACTTGAGCATGGTCATAGTTAAACGAATCTTTGATCTGATCAACGATCTTGGGAAATAGCTGGTCTAAGTTTAAGATTTGGGTTGCCGATTGGCTAACTTGGGCCGAAATTTCAAGCTGGCGTGTACGAATATCGGACTGCTCGAGCAATGTCTTATTTTCAAGCGTAATAGCAGCTTGGTCGGCCAAAGAGCTATAAATACGAATCTCGCGCTCGGTATGCTGACGTGGCAACGACGACCCCAACATAATTGCGCCGACCGCACGATTGGAAGTTCGTAATGGCACAATAACAAACGATGCGATATCGAGTGTTCTGAAGCCGAGTTTTGTAAACTCATCAATTTCTTCATCTTCATCAACATTATCTGACCATGTGATGGCCTCAGAAGACAATTTTTCCCAAATTGGCAGTTGTACAGGGGTAAACCTTAGGCCTTTAAGGTCTAGGAAATCGCCGCGTCCCCATGTTGTGGTTACTTCTACCAGTGCATTGGGGCTGTTCCACTCTGGGGTAATTAAGCGGATGAGCATCACCTTATCTACATTTGCCGAAGCCGCATAGTCAATCATTGCTTGTAATACGTCTTCACGCGAGGGAGCATTAACAATGGCACGGCTAGCCTGATACAACACACCCGTTTCTTCTAACGAGTCTTGGGTTTGCGAGAATAACTGCTCATTAGAGACCACAAATGCCAACGAGTCGCTCAAAATTTCGACAAACTGGCGGTCATCGTTGCTAAATGTATGTGGTTGCAAGAACCCTATGCCCAAGCGCCCAATAGTACGACCACCAACACGCAATGGGGTCGAAATAACCGTGTGATAGGCGGTGTCTATGGCGCGGAGGGCCCGGTGCAACTGGCTGGCTGGTTCTTGACGCATGTCTTCGATGAATATGGGTTGTTCATCTAGCAAGTCATAGCTGGCTTGGGTTTGTAATGTTAAGGGATCAATTGGAAGAGCAGGGATGTCCTCTAATGAACGCTCGTTTGTCCATGCCAATAGTGATTCGAGTCGCTCAAAATCGTCGGCCCCGCGCTGAATAATCACATCAATCCGATCAGGATTAAAACTTAAGAGTTCCTCGCGCACAACATCGGCGGC
>CAZLPC010000030.1:0-7730 GCA_964561305.1 uncultured Anaerolineae bacterium | reverse complement strand
ACGCTAGAGCGCGACGAGACAGTACGACGATTGCCCCGATAGAGCTTCGAGAGCGAGCGCAGCGCGATTTGTGTGCTTTCAAACAAGCGCAACACATCTAGGGCAGACGCGGCTTGCGCCGCTAGGGTTGAAAGGAAGCGTCGGTCTTCTGATAAGAAAGCATGGGGTTGGGTATAGGTAAGTATAAACCACCCAATAATGCGCTCTCCGCGTGCCACAAATGGAAAAGCTGCCAATGCTGAGATGTTTGCAACTTTGGTTGCTTCAATCTCTTCGGGTGCTAGGGCGGCAGTTTGCAGATTCTCGATGATCACGGTGTTTTGTGGCATCAGCACCGCTGGTGGTAATGGCAATTGCTCAACACTAAGGTTCAGATTATCTAGTTGAGCTTGCGGATAAATGCCGACAACGGCTGTGCGTAAATCGCCGTCGTCTTGCCCTTCACGGAACAGCAGATAAATACTATCGGGATTTAACGAATTTAGTTGCTCCATTAAGGCATTAACCAACTCATCTTTGGTAGAAGCTTCGGCAACAGCACGGCTGGCTTCATACAAAGCAGTTGTTTCGCTTAGGCTAGATTGCAGGGCCGCTTCTAGCTCGCGCAGTTCTGAAATGTCTTGGAAAGTGATAACTGTTGAGGTAATGTCGCCAGCTTCGTCGCGGATAGTAGCTGTATTGAGCAATACATCTATTCGTTGCCCATTGTCTTGAATGGCATAAAATGTCTGAGGGCTAGCAGGCAAGCCCTGTCGAACAGCTAGCAAAGCCGGAAAGGTGTCGGGCTGATAGGCGGTGTCGTTGGTGGCATCATAGATCGGATACGTGCCCGGCCCAAACAGTCCATCCTCAATACCATCGCCTAAAATGAGGCGAGCTTGCTCGTTTACCAATGAAACACTGGCATCTTTATCAAATACAATTACGCCTGTAGGCAGTGCCGACAATACTTCGTTATAGATACGGCGTTGAGTTTCTACCTCGTCAAACAAGCGTTGGTTCTCGAAGGTTACGGCTAGTTGAGTAGCAAAAGTAGTCACAAATTGAATATCGCGTTCGTCAAAATCACGGGCTTCCGGATAACGCCCCAACAACAAAGCCCCGATAACTTTCTCAGTACCCGATGCAATTGGCACAACAACATGCTTACCAAATTGGGCCTTCCAATTGCTTAATAGCAAAGACTGAGCATCATCGGGATCATTAACCAAAATAACTTGGTTCACTTGAATTGCTTCGACAATTGAGTTGTCGTCGGTAGCTAAATTAACCGTCGGTGGTAGATTGATGGATACTGTGTTGGGAGCATAGCTTTCGATTTGCTCGATAAGCGTGCTGTTGTCTTC
This sequence comes from uncultured Anaerolineae bacterium, assembly GCA_964561305.1. Classification (GTDB taxonomy): domain Bacteria; phylum Chloroflexota; class Anaerolineae; order Aggregatilineales; family J027; genus J027. The sequence continues at coordinate 6,384 of CAZLPC010000030.1, read as the reverse complement.
GATTGTGCCCAACCACCAATAGTTAAATTCGGCAGGGCCGGCCAACGCACGAAACAAGCGCCCAATTTTTGCCTGCACATCGCCCCGCAGCTCGGCTACTTGTTGGCCGGTTTCGGCCAATACAAAAGCGCGTTGAGCTTCTTTTTGGGCTTCTTCAAACAACCGACGATTATCTATCGTCAGAGCCAGCTGATTGGCGGCAGTTTGAGCAAAGTTGCGGAAGCGCGTGCTGAGTGCGTTCTGGCGCTCGGAACCGCACAGTAACACCCCAAACCACTTATCACCCAATACAATCGGCATGATAAACAACGACTGTGCATTCAGGACATCCATTATATCTTCTGTTACTTGTTCTTCTGGGGTACGTGCGATTGGTTTTTGCTCAAAATAGTGGGGCAAGGTCGCGCTATGTTCAAAATAAGTGGCAAAACCACGCCGCAGATAATCTAACTGTTGGCCTTGTCTCCATCCATTGCTGTTGGGCTGGCGGTGCCAGACATGCGCAACATTTAAATGGGCTGTATAGACTGAAGACAAGGGGTAGGCTAACAAAATTGCAACCGTAGACAACTGCTCTTCATAAATCAATTGCCCGACAACCCCGCTATAGATTTCATCAATGTTAGCGTTGTCAGCAAAGCTGGTCACTTGGGCCATCTGATACAGGCGTTCGACCTCAGTTAAGGCTTCTTGAGTTTGTTGGAAAAGGCGAATATTTTCGGCGGTGCGCCCTAAGCGCTCCGACAAAATTCGCAATGTTCCCAACAACTTAGAATTAGGCAGCTCGGCTTTGGGTACTTCAAACTCTAAAACACCCACCACAATATCGTTGATTTTTATGGGCAAGCTAACATAATGCAGCGCTTTTTCGGTTGGATCAATTTGCATATCACCCGTTGCAAAAGCCGATATGGCACGTTCGCTGAGGCTCGTAAGTTCTGTTGTGGCTCCTGTTTTTAGATCGAAGCGTTGTTGTATGTATCCTGACTCGAGTTGCTCCCATGCTTGGCCCATTAGCTCGCGGTTATAGGCCTCAATTAACTCGCGGCTGCGTTTTTCGGCATTCAATAACCGTTCATTTTCTGCTGATTGGTCGCGCAGTTTTGTAATCAATTCGGTGTTGTCAATGGCTAGCGCGATTTGGTCGGCCAATGCCTGAAAGACTTCAATATCTTCTTCTGTAAAAGCATTCACTTGCTGGCTTTGTAAGTCTAATACACCAATAATGATCTGGTTAACCAACAAAGGCAATGCTAGTTCGGTACGGGTGTTGGGCAAAAGTTCGTTACGTTTATAAATAGTATCTGACGGATCGCTACCCGCGATAACAGGGCGCTTGGTGGCCGTTACTTGTCCGATGACGCTTTGGCTGCCCACTGCCAGCTTGTGTCCGCTTGCTATCAACTCACGTCCGACATCGCCGGTGCTGGCACGCAGTTCGGCATAGTCACGGTTTTTATTTATTAAAAATACTTGGGCATGATAAACCTGATCGTAGAGTTGACGAATATCCTCGACGGCCTTATCCAAAACCTGTTGCAGATCGCGGCGGGCAAAGGTATTGGCCATCACCTCGCCAGTAACTTGGATCATGGTGATACGCCGCCGCGCTTCGTCTTGGGCTTCTTCACGCCCTTTTTCTGATGATAACACGCGCACATTCTCGACCAAGAAATTAGAGCCAAAACCAATGATCCACAATATCACAATCCGATACACCAAGCTGTCTATGCCTGTGCCCGGCGCAGAGTCAAACAAAAAGGCTAATGTCCATATCATAGAAATAGCCAATAGCGCGAGAGACATTTGGCGCGGAGTGGCGCTATATAACCCTATAAAAAGTGCAATCACCCAATAAAAAATTAATCCTGAAAAGCTGGGTGGGGGATAGAATATTTGGGCGCTGGCACTGATAATCATAAAAGTAGTTAAGGAGAAGACAGCTTCGTTGTAAGAGCCACGCCGCAGCAAGTAGAGTGTAATAAATGTGCCTATCAGCGATGAGCTGATCAACAATATATCGGCGGGCAAGTCTTCGGCAGGGCTAAAGAAAATGGCGTTGAAAATAACAATCAATGCGACGGGAATGCCCAACAATGACAATACGGCTAATGTGCGGACAAACTCGCGCTTTATAAGGTCGTTATCGTATTGCTTTAAATTTAACCATTTATATAGAAAGTCAAATCTCATAGATGGCAATAACTTTCTATTCAAATTCTTGAGTGGACGATGAAGGGTCTGGTTTTAGATAGATATTAACGGCTGTTGCACCCAGCAACTGACCAATGGCTTCGGCTGCGGTTTGTAACATAGTACTTAGATCGCTACGCATGGGCAAGTTTCGTAACACAATATCAGCCGCTTGTTGTTGTAAGATGACCTCTTGGTTTAGCTCTAATTCGTGTTGTTGCCACGCCCGAATGACCGAATCGCCCCAAATTTGCACCAGCACCCCTGTGGCGTTGGCATCGCTCATCTCAATAGTTAGTGCTGTATAGGGTGTGTCTGAGATAATTATTTGATGCGGGGCTGGTTGTGGGTGGCTGATGACCTTGCAATTGGACACGGCTGGTATGGCAGTAACCAGTTGGTTTGCAACTGATTGAGCATAGGCAACCGCGTCTGAAGCAGCAGCAGCAGCCATCTGATTGTGTTGCTGCATAAGGCTATGCAATTGTTGTAAAGTCAGGCTTATTTCCATTCCCATACAGCCTCGCCAGAGAGCACACGGGCAATTTGATCAGGAAAGCGATCGGGGTCTAGGGGTTTTCCTAAAAAGCCATCAAAGCCAGATTCACGCGCTTTACGCATTTGTTCTTCGCTGGCTTCGGCCGTAACCGCGATCACAAGGGTTTCTTTCAAACGCTCGTGGGCCCGAATTTTTTGTAAAGCCTGATAGCCATCTTCATAAGGCAATCGAATATCCATCAAAATTAGATCTATGCGTGGCAAGGTGTCAGCAAATTGAACCACTTGCCAACCGGAAGTTTTCCACTCGCAACGTTGCACGCCCATAAATGCCAACATCCGCGCAATCAGCACAAAGTTGGGTACATTATCTTCCACAACCAATACATGGGCATCGTTGGGATCAACTGGTGTGCGCTCTCTATTTATCATTGGGTCGGTCTCTCATTATCCATTTGTCGTGAAAAATCGTATCTTGTAAAAAACGTAGGCGACAAATATTCTCTGTGTGGCGGACATTAGCGTAAAAATGAACGAACTTGCTCTGGAAATTGGTCAACATCTATTGGCTTAGGAATATAACCGTCACAGCCTGCCCGCAGCGTCTCTTCGCGGTCGCCTTTCATAACATTGGCCGTTACTGCAATAATCGGAACATGATCAAGTTCTGGACGTTCACGCAATTTTTGTGTTGCCGACAAGCCGTCATAGCCCGGCATACTAATATCCATTAAGATAATGTCGGGCGGGTTTTCTAGGGCCATTTCAATGCCGTCATGAGCATTATCAACTTCTATCACTTCAAAGCCTTCGACCATGAGGACACGGCGCACCAGCATTCGATTTTCTTGGTTATCCTCAATGTAGAGAATTCGTGGTGGCATGAACGTCTAATACCTCTCTCAGCCAACAGTTTAGGTTCGCTTTTGACAAACTTAAGTTTAGCACAAATACCTGTATCTTGCCTTTATCATTTATACAGGAAGTTGATGATACCTTATCGCTGTAATTCTTGCTGTATATTGGATAATGTTTGAGCAGCCGTTAATGTGTGTCTTAGTCCCTCATCAATGACACTTGATAACGGCATAGTACGGGGGTTTTGGCATTCGGCACGCCACAAAATAATTGCGTCGTTCACTTCAGTGGCGGCCTTAAACAAAAGTTGTCCGATATGGTCTGTTCCAATAATATTTGACGGTGTAATGGGCTGCAAAATATCATCGGCGCACGACACTTCACGGTTGGCTTGTAAGTCGCGCCAAACGCGCTCAATCGTCTGCTGCGATTGACGTAAGGCTTCGTATTGGGTTTCGTAGTTAAGGCGTTGTTGCGTGGTTAGCGTGGGGGCAAGGCTGGCTGTTGGCAAAGCCGGTGGTATTGCTGATGGCGGCGTTGAATCAGTGTCGGCTTGGCAGCCGATGATCACAAAAACCAGAAGCAGTATATAGCACCGCACCATTATGTAGCCTCCAAAAAATGCCGAAACACATAATTGCTGATGAGACGGGCTTGCTGGGTTAGCAACAAGTGATCATCAATGATTGTTAAGAGATTTTGTGTGATTAATTTCTTAATTTCTGGGCCAAAACGCGCTCGTAAATCTAAGCCATAGCGTGTCTGAAAAGCTGCAAACGACACCCCTTCATTTAACAAGCGTAATCCCATAAATAGCGTTTCGGCCATATCGGTTGCATCGTCAATAAATTCTTGTTTAATAGTGGCGGGCGTGGCCGGAAAGGTGTGGGGCATAGGCGGGTTTTGCATTCTTTGAATATAAATCTCAGGGCGCATGGCGTTTACAGTGCGGGTACGCTGGACATAGCCATGTGCGCCCGCACCCAAGCCCAAATAGGGCAAGTTACGCCAATATTGGATGTTGTGAGCCGAAGGCCGCCCCCAACTGCTAATTTCATATTGTACATAGCCAGCCGCCGCCAGCAGATCGGTGGTATCGTCGTACATATCCGCGGCCAAGTCATCGTCGGGCATGGGGAGTTCTTGATACTTAATTCGGCGCGTGATTTCTGTGCCGGATTCAAGGATGAGCGCATAAATAGAAAAGTGATCGGGATGCAGATTGAGCGCTGCTTGTAGGGTAGCCTCCCACATAGCACGAGTCTGGTTTGGAATACCATAGATAAGGTCTAGGCTAAGGTTGTTAAACCCAGCAGCACGCGCATTTTCAACTGCCTTCACCACGCCATCAAATTCATGCCAGCGCCCAAACAATGATAACTCGGACTGATGCGCCGACTGCATTCCTATACTAAGCCGATTAATGCCTGCTGCATGTAGCGCCTCAAATTTAGCCAAATCTACTGTGCCGGGGTTAGCCTCTAGTGTTATTTCAGCGTTAGAAGCCAGTTCAAAATGTTGACGAATCGTCGTTAGAATCGCTGCCACTTGTTCTGCTGAGAGTAAACTAGGTGTTCCACCACCAAAGTAGACGGTATGGGCCGGCAAAAATTGACTAGCGGAAGCAATCTCAATTTCTTGAATCAGCGCGGTCACATACTGATCAATCAAGTGTGCCATATCGGTATAGGTATTGAACGCGCAATAGGTACAGCGTTCGCGGCAAAATGGGATATGCAAATAGATCGAATAAGGTTGGGGGTTTATTTAGGCTTATCCTTTAGCTCACGCTTTAGCTGAGTATGAAATTTTTTAATATTGCGCAAGAGATCGCGCTGGGCCTTGTCTTGTGGCTCATGAGCATCGTTTATAAGCAACGTCAAATCATCAAAAGCGCGTTGGGTTTCGCCACGGGTATAGTAGGCGATTGCCCGCAAAAACAACACTTCGGGGCGCAACGGGGCAAACCGCACTGCTTCAGAGACCAACGCGATGGCTTCGTCATATTTTTTTTGCTGATAGGCGCGGTTGGCCCGTAAATAATAGACCACCCATTGACGCGAATCTATCTTGAGTGCGATGTCAAAGTCTTCTTCGGCCAGATCGTGCTTACCCATTTGCTGCAATATCATGCCGCGTGTGGCATATAATTCGCCATTTTTATGGACATTGGCGATGGCATCGTCTAAATCGGCTAGTGCGTCTTCAAACTCACCTTTGCCATAGGCGTAAAGCCCGCGTTCAAAATAGCGTTCCCATAGCGCCAACACCTCTCCCTTAGATGTTCTTACCACAGGCGCATAAACGGGCTTAGATCGTCCGCGTCGCAACATCCCCATAATTACAACGCTCGTAATTGATAAAGTTGGCCGTCGCTAAAGCCGCGCTTGCGATAATAGTCGCGGGTTCCTACGGATGAGATCACTGCAAGCTGCTGATAGCCATGTTTGCGGGCAATTTCAACGGCATGTTCAATTAGGCGTTTGCCCAAGCCGCTATGTTGGGCGTGTCCGTCTTCACTCTGCCCAATTTGCAGTGATTGACCATACACATGCACCTCGCGGATCATGGCTGCATGTAGCAATTCGTCGGTAAGCGGGGATTCGCTGGGCAAAGACAAACGCAAAAAGGCAGCAATTTGGCGCTCAGTGGTGATGAATTGCAAAAAGACCTCTTGGCCAATATTGGCTGCATACCACACTTCATCCAGTGTCAATTCATCAAGACTCACTTGGCGCTTGCGGATTTCGCGGCTACGGATGTCGCCACTGATAATGCCGCGCTTTTCGGCTTCGACATCTACCAATTCGCGGAAGTTGGTCAGCTTGTTCCCCA
>CAZLPC010000029.1:12940-14561 GCA_964561305.1 uncultured Anaerolineae bacterium | reverse complement strand
ATTGATGTGGTCTTTACATTTCAAACCATTGTGGTGTCGCAGTTCTATAACTTGGCTTATGCTGAAGGGATAACTTCTGCTAGGGCAAGAAAGGACGCTCATCATGGCAATGGTTTCAGAACCTGTGTTGGCAAGCGTATGGAAACGCATCCGCGCCGTCATCGCACCCCAATCGATCCTGTTGGATCGCTTTCAGTACCTCTATGTGCAAAATGAGCACGACGGTAATATCAGGCTGCACGACGGACCGGCCAAAGTACGCTTGGGTTTTCGAGAAGTGGTGCAGGGATCGGTGCGCCAAAAAATTCAACTCACCGACGGGCAATATGTCGTCATCATCAACCCCTACGACGTGGCCAAAAACGACATCATTGAAGGGGAAACTGAGATTCGCATGGGGCCAGCGATTCTGTCGCTGTATCCGGGGGAAGTGATCGCGCCTGACGAAAAAGGAGCAGACGTTCGGCGCGAGTTCGTGCTGAATGAGCGTGACGCATTGCTGGTTATCGCCGAACGGAACGCGCCCCATCCCACCATGCCCGATGCCGAACTGGCCGCGGGTGAACAAGTGCTGATCAAAGGCCCCTGCCGCTATATCCCCCACAAACACATCCGCACGCTTGAAAAACGCCGCTCCATCCCCTTGGCCGCCGATGAAGGCGTGTATCTGCAAAACAACGACACCGGCGCGGTCACGCTCAGCGCTGGCCCCACCGAATTTTTCCTAGAGGCTAATCAATCGCTGTGGGATAAGCACCTCTCGCAAGAGGAGCTGCAGGCGCTGGGTTATATCAAGCAAAACAACCCCGAAAACATCGTGCGCGTGCTGTCCGCCGATCCCAAGCCGCGCCGCGAATTGTCGGATGCGGTGGTGTTAGCGCTGGAAAATAGCGAGGCCGTCTATGTGTATGATGGCGAATCGGCACGGGTAGTTTTTGGCCCCAAGACGCTGTTTTTGCAGCCCAACGAACATCCGCGCGTGTTGTACCTATCGGGCGGCATCCCCATCCGCGCCAATGTGTTGCGCGTGGCCAAGCTCAGTTTGGGGCCCGACTTCTTCCGCGATCAAATTTTGGTGCGTACCCGCGACAATGCCACCCTCCAACTTGATTTAGCGTATCGGTGGAGTTTTGAGGTGGATCAGGCGCGGCCAGAACGCCTATTTGCTGTCAAGGATTTTGTGGGGTTCGCCAGCCAAACGCTATCGGCTGCTATCCGTGAAGAAGCTGCCCGCCACGAGTTCGAGGTGTTTCACTCGCAGGCCGGCCGCTTGGTCAACAGCGCCATCTTCGGCGAGCGTAACACCCGTGAATTTAGCGAAAATGGGCTGATTGTTTTCGGGGTGGATGTGGAGCGCATCATCCCGCAAGAAGACAAAATCAGCGAACAGTTGGCTTCGGCCATCCTCAATAACGTGGAAATCGCTGCCGAGACCGCCCGCCAAATGGCGCACCAAGCCCGTGATCGTGACTTGATCGAGGGCGGCATTACCAACGCCGAAAAACGCACGCGCCTGATTGAACTAGAGCAACAAAATCTGCGCCAAGAAGCCCTCGCCCAAGCCGATATTGAGACGCAAAAGACCCTCGCGGCTGCCCGTGCCCGCGCCGAAGCACACCGT
>CAZLPC010000029.1:12536-12930 GCA_964561305.1 uncultured Anaerolineae bacterium | reverse complement strand
GCCGCCGAGCTCGCCCGTTTGGGGCAATTGATCGCGCTTTTGGAAGCCGACGGCGGTCAGCGCTACATTGATCTCGAACAAGCCCGCATTTTGCGCGACACGGACAAAGTAGTGGTTCCCACCGACACGCGCTTACACCTTAAAGCAGGGCTATAGCGCCCGATATAAGAGGAGTGGGCGATTTGCGCCGTGTTGAGGATGCATGGATCGCCCACCACTTCAAGGTCGATACTCTCACAAACCCAACACAGGGTAGCGTCCGTGTTGAGCACGATTAGGGAAGATGTTAGAAGCTGCCAACACCAAACTGATGTTGTATTATGAAAATACAACGGGCAGCGACAAGGCCACCGTGAAATTCAAAAATATTGAAACTGGCGTGGCTTTGAAAGAT
>CAZLPC010000029.1:0-12526 GCA_964561305.1 uncultured Anaerolineae bacterium | reverse complement strand
ACCAACTCCGCAATTACATCTTCGGTCCATTGGGCCGCCACACCACCTCCGAACAAATAGAAACGTCTATTACTTTCTTGCCTCCAATGAAGCAAGCCTTGTGGCTGGACATTCTACTGCTCCGATGATGGCATTTCCATTGGGCATGGCAAACATCCTGATGACACACTTGATATTGAGTAAGCTGCCACTTCCTCAATCCGTAATACAAGCCATCTAATACTCTTTTAGGGGGGAACTATTGCCATTTTAAATAGCCAATTCAGCTACTTACATTCCTACATATGGAGGATAGAGATTAACCCGCCTCATGATAAAGTCTTTTACATCGGCGTAATCAAATAGGCAACATTCACATTTGCTTTTTGATGACGCTAGTACTAACCAACACTAAAACAACCAAAGTCAATTGTTGCCACTGCGGCAAAACACTATCCGGAAGGTTTACAATGCAAGATATTGTGTGCGTAAGTCATTTACGCTGGGATTTTGTATGGCAACGCCCTCAACAACTGCTGTCGCGCTTGGCTCAATATTATCGGGTGTTTTTCATTGAAGAACCCACTGGTCAACCAGATTTGCAACAGCCCACCTTAAAACCCACTACATGGCATGGTGATGCCAACCAAAGCGTGACGGTGATTCAACTACAGCTCCCTATGCAAGAGCCGCGCTGGATTAGTCATGGCGATTCCTTTATTTCAGATATATATAACTCCCTTTTGATGCGTTATCTAGAAAAGCAAGGTGTAAACGAGCCATTGCTGTGGCTTTATACCCCAATGGGCTTCCCGTTCATCGAAGCGATACAGCCACAAGTATTGGTTTACGATGTAATGGATCAGCTATCTGCATTCAAAGGCGCACCAGCCGATCTTCGTATACGCGATGGAGCTGTTTTAAAACAAGCCGATGTTGTGTTCACAGGCGGTATCAGCCTCTACCGTGATAAGGCCCGCTTTAATCCCAACACCTATGTCTTCCCTAGCGGGGTAGATGAGGCGCATTTCGCTAGTGGAAACAACACAAACATCCCGCCTGAGCTGGCAGCACTGAATGGCCCGATCCTAGGCTATTTTGGCGTAATTGATGAGCGGATGGATTTAGAACTGCTCTGCCATATTGCTGAACAACACCCAGAATGGCAAATTGTGATGATCGGCCCTGTGGTAAAAATCTCAGAAGATGAGTTGCCCCATAAACCCAATATTCACTATTTGGGCATGAAACCCTATGCCGAGCTCCCTCACTATCTTGCTAACTTTGATGTGGCGCTGGTTCCGTTTGCGCTAAACGAAGCAACTCGATTTGTTAGCCCCACAAAAGTGTTGGAATACATGGCCGCACATAAGCCCATTGTGTCTACGCCCATTCATGACGTAATCGAGCTCTACGGTAGTGTGGTCTATATCGGACACACACATGCCGAATTTGTCAAACAAGTCGAACAAGTACTAAATCAAACGACAAGTGATGCGCGCATTGCGAACGAGAAGCAACTGCTGGCTCGCAATGCTTGGAACGCTATCGCCGATGAGATGGCTGAAATTATGGAGCAAACGCTACAGCAAAATCGGCAACCGATTCAACCTATTTCTATAAGCAGTATTACCGAACCAAGAAATCAATAAGTTATCTATGACGGAGAGAGGCTTAATGAATCACGATTTAGAGCAGAAAATTGTCATTATTGGTGCGGGGCCGACAGGTCTTGGCGCAGCGTATCGTTTGCAGGAGATAGGTTATCGCAATTGGGCAATTTATGAGCGATATCCCTATATCGGTGGGTTAGCTACCAGTTTTGAAGATACGGCTGGCTTTACCTATGACATTGGTGGCCATGTCATGTTCTCGCACTATGAGTATTTCGACAAGCTAGTTGATAAGCTTTTGGGCGACAACTTTACCGAAATTCAGCGTGAGGCATGGGTTTGGATGATGGATCGCTTTATACCCTATCCATTCCAAAACAATATTGGCTATTTACCGCGCGATGTAGTGCTAGAGTGTTTACTAGGCTTGATAGATGCACACCAAAATCCCAGTGCTGTGCTCCAAGCTACCAATTTTAACGAATTAATTGATGCCCAGTTCGGTACTGGTATTGCTAAACATTTTATGAAGCCTTACAACTTCAAAGTATGGGCCCACCCGATTGAACACATGAGCCGCGATTGGCTTGGCGAACGTGTCGCAATGCCCAATCTTGAGCGAATTCTCACTAATGTGGTGTTCGAGCAACCCGATAAAGGTTGGGGACCGAATAACACCTTCAAATATCCTTTGCAAGGTGGTACAGGCGGCTTGTATAGCCCGATGATCAACTACATTGAAGATCATCTGCAACTCAATAAGTCTGCCGTTAAGGTCGATCCGGTTGCCAAACAAGTCCACTTTAGTGATGGCGAGATTGTAGATTATGATCTACTGCTCTCTACAATGCCACTCGATTTATTAGTGGACACTTTGACCGATGCACCAGAAAACGTGCGCCAAGCCACGCACGACCTACATCATTCTAGTGGCTTAATTGTCGGTGTTGGCATTCAGCGTCCCTGCCCTAGCAGCAAGTGTTGGCTATACTTTCCAGAAACGAACACACCCTTCTACCGCGTGACCTATCTTTCCAATTACTCACCATATATTGTGCCCGACGAGAACCACTTTCTGCTATTGACCGAGACCAGCTATAGTGAGCACAAACCTGAAGATAAGGAGACAATCGTTGAGCGCGTCATTGAAGGCCTCATTAATGCAAAATTGATGGAGGAGGATGATCGCGACCTTATCGCTGCGACTTATCTCATTGATGTAGACTATAGCTATCCCGTTCCAACTTTAGAGCGCAATGCCGCACTTGGCACTATTCAGCCCTTTTTGGCGGCACACGGCATTTACAGCCGTGGACGGTTTGGCGCATGGCAGTACGAAATTGGCAACATGGATCATTCAGTGATGCAGGGCGTAGAATTGGTCAATTGTTGGCTATATGGAGAACCCGAAATAACGTGGAACGATTTCTCAACTGCTGCAAATACCACACCTCTTGAGGACGATCGTATTCAGGCTACCCAAGGCGAGGGTTTTGTTACGGCCAGCGAACAACCCATTTTCCAAGCTAAACGCGAAGTATCGGGCAAATAAATAAGTAAGGGCAAGTCACCACGAAGTGGCTTGCCCATATCTTGAAAAACCTCATGAAAACATCACTCTTTCAAAGTTTTTTTATGGGTGGCATCGAGTGCTCGACCCACCGACTTCATAACGGTAAACGCCTTGATATGATTAGGGCGACGAACCACGATCTCTTTTTTCGACAAGATTATCAACGTTTGAAAGCACAAGGTCTTACCACCATTCGCAGTGGCATCCGTTGGCATCTCATTGAGCAATGCGCTGATTACTACGATTTTTCTACGGTTTTACCACGCCTACGCGCTGCGCATGAGATGGGGTTAGAAGTGATATGGGATTTGTGTCATTTTGGCTGGCCCTCAGGGATTGATGTTTTTAGGCCAGCTTTTGTTGATCGGCTTGCCCAATTGGCACGAGCTTTTGCAGAGGTGGTTGCTGCTGAAACAGATACAACGCCTTTTTTCTGCCCCATTAATGAGATTTCATTTTTGGCGTGGGCAGGTGGCGATTCTGCCTATCTTAATCCCTTTGAAATTGGGCGCGGATTTGAATTAAAGGTACAACTTGCCCGTGCTGCAATCGCCGCGATAGAAGCTGTTTGGGAGGTTTTACCCCAAGCTCGCTTTATCCACACCGATCCAATTATCAACATTATTCATCATCCAGAGCAACCGCATAATGCAAGCGAGGCTGAAGGCAAGCGGCTTGCTCAGTACCAAGCATGGGATTTACTCAGTGGGCGCTTATGGCCACAAATCGGGGGAGCTCCGAAATATCTGGATATTATAGGGGTAAACTATTATCCCAATAACCAATGGATACTGCATGGTCCCATTCTCGAGCATTGGCATCCTTATTATCGTCCCTTCTACACCATGCTACAAGAGGTATCCGATCGCTATAATTGCCCTATTGTTATCGCTGAAACTGGCACCGAAGGCGATGCGCGTCCCGACTGGCTACGCTATATAATGCAAGAAGTTAGCACATTGGCAAAACAAGGACTCGCTATTGAAGGTATGTGCCTTTATCCTATTTTTTGCCATCCGGGGTGGGATGATGAGCGTCATTGCCCTAATGGATTATGGGATTATGTCGATGATTATGGTCAACGCGACATCGAACAACCCCTTGCAAATGAGCTTCGACATTGGCAAATCCAACTTCAGCATTTATAGAGCAATATGGCTCGCTTGTACCATGCTACAATTACCGCGCTGATTCATGCATAAATCACTCAAATGACTTAAGAAACAATGTGGAAAGCAGGTTTGCTAATTTCACTGTACAGCTCGTCGTCGCCAGATAAGCCGTGTGCTTGCAAATTCCTTATTTTGTCCATTGTGGTCGGTTAGTGTACATTGCCATGGATCTGGCTTAGACTTTTTTCTTAAATGTCAACAGAACCTATTTTTTGAAGTGCCATTTTCTTATTTCTATGTCGGCGGCTTCGAGTGCCTTTCGAAATGCAGACTCGCTATCAAATTCTAATTGTTGCAAGCACCGCACCTCAGTCGAGACTGTAAACTCATCTGCATCAAAAATCCAATGATCCAGTGCAAGCGTCTCATCGGGGCGTTGATGTACACGAATCATCCTCCCATTTTTGTCGGGCGCAACATCAATGGCGCGTTCGCGTTCTGGCACTTCCCGCCGACACAATATCAGCGACAAACAATCTCCCCAGCATAAAAATGTATAAGCTGTTTCAGCCTCGGTGCGGCTGAAATTTAACATCTTTAGCCATTGCGCTTGATTCTGTTTTTGCCGATCTAGAAACGCATCTAGCTTTTTACCCTCACCCCGTAGCGGCTCATACAAAAAACTGTTGTGCATTGAAATCAGAATCGCAATCCAAGCACCCTGTCGGTAAGCATTGTCGATTACCAACTGGGCTTGCTCCAGCGTGGCATCCATATCGCCCTGTGTAAAGTCAAGCGGTGCCCCAATGTCTGATAAATGCTGCGACTCTTTCCAAAACATCTCTTGGTCATCATGTTGGGCGGTGGCAATAATCAGTTCTGTCCAACGCGGCACATGATCCTTTTTTTGCCATGCGGCTACAAGCATTGCTGCTACATTGGCATGAGACCGCTGAAAAATGACTTCCCAACCATCTTTTAAAGAATTGACAATCATGGCTTTTACTTCTGCTCCCTAATTAATGAATAGTGGGTTTAACTATGTCTTGATGACTTTTTCGATGAGATCCATTAAGGTGCGTTCTTCGGGTGCAAGTCCATAGGGTGATTGATCTGTCTCTGATACACGATCAGCATATATGGCTTGCAATGTGCCATCTACATGCGCGTCTAAGATTTGTGGATAGATGTAGTATTGGCGTGAGATGGCTTTGGTATTGCCCAATTGATCAGCGACATGGGCAATGCAGCTTTTAGTCGCTGTTTTAGTGGGGCTATCGGCGCAAGATTCGCATAAGAACTTAATAGCCAGTGTAGAGCCACCCCAAGTGCGAAATATCTTCGCCGTGAAATCTTGCCCAGTCAGTCCACGCAAATAATCATTCACATCCGACGAATCAATGACTCTCGGCTCCATTGCGTCATCATAATATTGAAACAACGCATATCCCGGAATATCTTGGCACTGCTTCACAATACGCGCCAGCCGACGGTCGCGGAGCAAAATAGTATGTTCTTTACCGCTTTTACCCACAAAGTCAAATTCAATTGTGCTGCCTTGAATAGTGGCATGATCATCAGTGAGCGTAGTTAAGCCATAAGAATCATTGGCTTGGGCATATTCTTCATTACCAATACGGATCAAGGTTGTTTCTAGTAAACGAACGATGGCCGCCAATATGCGCTCTTTTGACAGATTTTGCTGGCGCAAGTGTTGCTCTGTCATCTCACGGATGTGCGGCAGAGCTTGTCCAAAGTCATATAGTTGGTGATATTTCTGCTCGTTGCTTCGGCGTTGCCATTCGGCATGATAGCGATATTGTTTGCGACCCTTATTGTCGCGGCCAGTGGCAAGCAGATGGGCGTTCTGATAGGGACTTATCCAAACATCTTTCCATGCTGGTGGAATAGCCAACGACTTCATCCACTCGATCAAGTCCTCATCTTCGACCTTTTTACCAGTAGGGTCTAGGTAGATAAAGCCACGTCCCCATTTTTTACGACTGTAACCTGCTACATCTTCGGTAGAAACATACTTAAGGCGCATCGTGTATCACCTTCAAAAACCTTTGTTTTATAGTGTATTGGTAGGCTCAATAACCGCACCACGTTTGTGGGCAAAGACTTTTATGAACTCGGCTCCAAACAACATAATCTGTGCCGAGTAATAGACCCACAGCAAAATCAGTACCAGTGCCCCCGCCGCGCCATAGGTTGAAGAAATGGCACTGTTACCCAAATAGGTTCCCAGCAATAATTGACCTATGACGAATAAAACGGCTGTGAAAAACGACCCCATCCATAAGTCGCGCCATTCTAGGCGAGCGTGCGGCAACACCCGATAGATCAGCATAAACAAAACGGTGATAAGAGCCAGCGAAAATATTACACTGAAAAAGCTAAGGAAGGCTTCTACAGTGGGCAAAGACTCACGCAAATAATCATCGGTATAAGAGAGGACGGTACTAGCAATGAGCGAAACCAGTAACAAAAAGCCAACGATCAATAGCATACTGAACGAGATGAGTCTGTCGCGCACAAAGCCCCACACGCCAAACTTGCCCCCATTGCGCTCGATGTCGCTAACGCCCCAAATAATATCAATGGCACGTTGGAGCTGATTAAAGACCCCCAGCGCACCCCATAAAAGTGCTGCAAAACCCAATAATGATGAAATGAGTCCGCTCGTAGGCTCGGTTAGGTTTTCGACAAGCCCACCCACAAAACGGGCAGCATCGGGCCCTACCGATTCCTCAATCTGATCCACAATTTCTGATTGAGCCTCGTTTTGGTCAATAAAAAACCCTGCGATTGCTAACACAATAATGATCAGTGGAGCCATGGAAAAAGCCGTATAATAAGCCAGCGCGGCCGCCATCATTGATGCTTTATCTTTTAGCCAGCTTTGATAGGTATCTCGTAACAGTTCAAATGTAAATTTGACATAGTGCATTTGTTGGGTGCCCCTCTTAAAGTCATCATTGTAATAGGGGGTTACTCATCAAGATGAGCACCCCCCGTCTTATTCCTGATTAGATGCCAGTGTTTTTAGCGCTTTTGTGTGAAGTTGAAACTATTCTTGGGCGCGTTGATTGACGTATGACTCGGCTATTTCAGTGAGCAACGTGTTGGCCGTATACTCATCGTCGAGCACCTCTTGCAATGTATCGGACGCTTCTGTTTCGCCCAACACAGTGGCCCATGTGCGTAGGCTGCCATAGGTTGCAATTTCATAGTGTTCGGTCTTCTGGGCGGCGGCAATTAGACCAGCATCGCGGGCATCTTTGTCGCCCTTTTCCTTACACATACTGCGTGCTTCTTTGGTTAAGCCTTCCATGGCTTCGCACTTCTTGTTGCCGGGATTCACGCCCATTTGACTGAGCAGGTTTTGTATTATTTCAACGTGACCTTCCGTCACTTGCAAATGTTGTTCAAACGCTTGCTTCAGTTCTGGCGAGGAGGCAGCCTTAGCCAATTCAGGCAAAAGCTCGGCTAATTGTTTTTCGGCGCTATACATGTCCTTTAATTGCTCATTGAAAACGTCACGTAAACTCTTAAGATCCATTTTTGGATTCCTTTCATTATCATGGCAGAGTGCCATTTCACCATACCCCAAGCTACTGTAACTGTTATGAGTCCCCAGTCGCATTTAGTGATGGGTCAAGTGGCTAGAGACTATTCTGGACAATCCTAGCCAGTGTTTTGAATGGATTCATAATGCTGTCATCTCGCTGATAAGAGGGTGGGTATTGGGTAGATGATCAGATAGAGGGCGAATATGATTGATAGGGGGCACACCCAACCTCGCCATCAGCCTGTACGAGATCAGTTATTATGTGAGCGTAAAATATGTTGAGCACTGATAGCAACTGTGACTATCCAGAAAATGTCGTAACGTCCCAAAAGATTAGCATCAAGCAAGTTGACCCCAATTAAATATAGGAAGAAGCCAGTGTTCCAGATAAAGGCGGGATGCCCAAAGTGAGATTTAAAATCTCTGACAATTCTATAAAATATCCATAAATGGCCTATTGCAACAGTCATGACACCAACTAGACCTAGATTCAGAAATATCTCAAAAAGACCATTGTGCGCCGTGCTGGCCCAATTGCGCTGTGGGAGCTGATTATAGTTCCGTTGATGATCACCATGCCAGAAGGTATCGTGCCCATACCCTAGAATCGGACGTTGGCGACCAAACTGCCATAATGTTTGCCATAAATCGGTTCGTCCGTTAAGTGTTGGTGCTTCATCAATAATCCTAGTCATCACTAGCGGTTCGGGTTGGGGAGTCGCTACAGAACCCGAAGTTGGCGATATTAGGTGCGGGGCCGCTTTTGTGTCAGATGATTCGTTGAGTAGTTTTGGCGAGATGAAGCGTTCTGGCTCTATAAGTGTCAAGAGCACCAAGATAATAGCGATCATGGCAAGAATCATACCAAGCATAATATCATGTCTTGCCCACCATACACGGTGTTCAATGGCCACTTCTTTCGTCCAAAACCAGATTACATACATGCCTATCATGGTTCCTATAACAATCCCTATGGTCGAGCGTACCGAAGCCAAGACTAACATACTTAAACTAAAGATGAGGATGGGCCATAACCACTTTTTAGTGCCATGATTTGGTATGTTGACAAGTATGCCAATCCAACAAATGATAACAGCTAGTCCTGCGACACGACTGGCTGGCGATTTATGTGGATAAGCGCCACGCCATGCGTATTCGAGACTAGATGGCCCCAACATGATACCTTCGTATGGAAACAATAGAACCACCATTACCGATACCAAAAGGCCCATCGACAGAGCGATACCCAACGCCCATATTAGTTGTAAGCGGGTAAATCGCACACCAATATAGATACCAAAGAGTGTGGTTAACAATAGCCCCACAACACGACGCGCCGTCAGCATCGGATCAATTGACCATAATATGGAACAGGCTGCAACTGCAACGATTGCAAGTAATGGCCAAATGGAGATAATGACATACTGAAATATCAGAAACTGCTTTCGACTAATTAGGGCTGCAAAGGTAAAAATGCTTCCAGCAAACAGCCATAGGATCATACTAGATGTAAGGGGAGCTAAAATGCCACGATCTAGTAGCGCGGGGTCGTCAAAAAACCAAAACAATGGCCTAGTAAAACCCAACAGTGCCACAACCAAAAACCAGAACTCGAATCTATGGTTTATATCTTTGGTCAAAATATCTTGAAGTTGTGTACGGTGAATAGTTGTGCTGTCCATTACACTCCTTGAGTGCTAAATTTTTCGCTATTTTAGTAGAATAATACCTAAACATTGTCTATATGTAGAAATTTATCCAGATGCCTAAACATCAAAATGTTTTCATTAAAGAGGGGAAACCTCGACAAATTGGTTATCTATCGGGTGCACCGTTGGTCTCTACTGATCCGAAAACCCCGCTGTCTGGCCCACGTACCCATGTGCTGGGTATTATTCACAGCTTCGAATCACAAGGATGGCAGGTGCGGCGTTTTATAGCTGGTGATCAGTTTCGTTTTTTCACCAAACTAGATCGGTTATCGTTCGATAAGCCTCGGCAATCGGGGCTGAAGGTTATTGTGAAAGATCTCGTTCGGTTGATGCTTGGCATTATAAATCTTTGGCTAAGCCGCTATCATCTTGGCTCTAGTTTGGTCTTTGTCTATGAACGATTGAGCGCGTTTCAAGCATTAGGTCGGTCTTTCCAGCGACGTGGTGTGCCATGGGTGCTCGAAACCAATGCGCTCAACTTTAAAGAAGCCGATGCCGACCGAAATAATCTTGCCTTAACATGGTTAGCTAAACGCATTGAAATCCAAGCCTATCGTCGCTGCGATGTGCTAGTAGTGATAAGCCAAAGCCTAAAGAATTTAGTCATAGAGAACGCCAAAGTTGACCCCGATAAAATCCTCGTTCTCCCCAATGCAGTTGATGTAAATGTCTTTAAACCACTATTACAACCTAGCGTTCCGCAAAACCCTGATGTGCTGACCATTGGCTTTATCGGCAATGTTGCGCCGTGGCAGGGGCTAGACATCTTGTTGGCCGCCTTAGCTTCCGCATTACAACAAAATGTGTATATTAAAGTGCTCATTGTTGGCGATGGAATTGTACGTGCAGGCCTGCAATCACAAAGCGATGCGTTAGCCTTGCAAGAATATGTTGAATTTGTTGGACATGTGTCACCGGATGAGATTCCGCAGTGGATTGAGCGATTTGATGTTGGCTTTTCGGGACAAAGCACATTCCAGATAGGTATTATGTACGCATCACCAATTAAGCTCTATGAATATATGGCGATGGCCAAACCCTTGCTTGCCACCCGCCATGAAGATGTTCAAGCCTTACAGGTGTTTGGGGCCGAAGGATTCTTCTATGAGCCGGGTGATATCAATACTCTAGCTACCTTGTTAGTTGAGATGTATCAGCAACGCGACGCGATCCGAAAAATGGGAACCCATAATCGGCAGATTGTTATAAACCATCATACATGGTCGCATCGTGCTACACATTTGTTGCAATTTATGATTGATAAGGGGTATTTGCAAGAAGATGAAACAGATGGATATTCACCAAACCCTTGACCAAAGCCATGAACCTAGTGCTGTTAGATATCGGTCGCTAGAATTTTGGTTCATCGCAATTGGGCTCTTAGGATTCACCAAGCCCATCTTTTGGCTTTTTGATGAGGATACTATCTTCAATCAAGGCATCATCGAAAGGCTGGCATGGAATAATGTGTTGCTCGCGTTCTCTGGTGTAGTATTCTTAGGAATGGGGTATTTCAGTCTTGGATACTTACGCCAACTAAAGCAAGCGAGCCTAGCGATCTGGCCGGTCTGGATCATTATTGCTCTTACGCTCGTCTCCACTATCTGGTCAATTGATCCGCTTCTAACGGCACGGCGTTCTATTGCCATCGTCTTAACCACATCATTCGGGGTTTATGTAGGTACGCGCCTGACACCTCACCAGCTGTTGATAGCGCTTGCTTTCGCCATCTCAATCGGCATGGCGTTATCAATTGGAATGCTTTTGATTGCACCTGAATTTGCCATCATGACGGGTTCACCATTTCTCAGCTATTCTTGGCGTGGTGCTTATGATCATAAAGGACCTCTTAGCCGTGTGGCCGGATTGGGCGTAATCGTATTTTGGATTCTGCTCATGAATACCAAGAAGCAGCGCCTTTATCTATCTCTCTTGTGGGTAGGGCTATTATCTTGTTTATTTATCCTGATCATGGCATCAACCCGCGCAACGTCTGCCGCTGTGGTTCTAGCGATCATTGTTGCTTATATACTTCAATTTCATGGCTGGCGGTTTGCCAAAATGAAAATCGCGCTTGCTTCAAAGGCGGTTTTTGTCAACAGTGTTGCGCTTGCTGCTCTTGGCATCACGGTTTTTGCCAGTATTTTCGTGGAACCCGAACGGTTTGTATCGCCCTTGTTTCTTGACGAGCAACGTATCATTAACGGTGTATGGTATGATCTAACGAATCCTCTTTGGAATATAGAATTTCAATCTGAAAAAGCGTTTATCAACACAAATGCCTTTGAAACTGCCCCTACTTTGACGGGACGCACAGATTTATGGCGTGCGTTGTGGGACAGGGGCAAAAAACGCCCACTCTTGGGGTATGGCTATGGCGCTTTTTGGGATGGCGATGGTAAAAGAAATTTTGAGGCGTTGCCTGCCGATACACAATGGGCCTATAGTGCACACAGCGGCATCTTCGAGATCTTTTTAGCACTAGGGGTAGTGGGTGTAGTTGTTACTATGGCCGCAATTGGTTGGATGGTTTTTTGGATGTTGAAAGCCTATCGAGGGGATTATTCGCATTCAGTGTTTGTGTGGAATGCGGCCTATCTCGTCTATTGGGGTGGCATCAACCTTATAGACAGCAATCTGCTCAACAACTACGACATCTTTTGGATTATCGCCATTGCTATCATTGCCCAACATTGTGTTCAACATCCCTATCGTGCGCCCGCAAGCACCGCATCATAAATGATTTCTAAGCGCTGCACGACCACAGGCAGGGCAAACGAGCGCCCAACATGTGCGCGTCCTGCTTTGCTACATTGCTGCCAACGCGCATCATCCGATAGTAAAATGTGTAGGTAGTGGCTTAATTCCTCGATATTTTTTTCGGATGCCAAGTAGCCTGTTTCGCCATGCCGAATGATTTCTGGAATGCCTCCCACAGCAAAACTAACAGCTGGTAACTTCAT
>CAZLPC010000028.1:7170-14580 GCA_964561305.1 uncultured Anaerolineae bacterium | reverse complement strand
CGGCCTTGTATTAGACCAATTAAATATGCAGCTTCAACCACTGGGATTAATGTTTGGCCCCGACCCCGCTAGTGCTAATCGCGCTACTATCGGGGGATGCATTGGCAACAACGCCACTGGCTCGCATAGTATTCTTTATCGCATGACGGCTGATCATGTGTTAGGCCTAGAAACAATATTAGCCACTGGGGAAAAGGTGCACTTGGGGCGACCAGACCGTGTATCTCTCAATAGCACCACCCAAGCTATACACGATCAGGTGCAAAGTATATTGCGGCGCTATGCGGATGCAATTCGTACCCATACCCCCAAAACATGGCGCAATGCAGCTGGTTACGGCATCTATCGGATGGACGCAAACGCAGTTGATCTCGCACAACTTATCGTAGGAGCAGAAGGCACGCTCGCTAGCATCACTTCGGCAACGCTAAATTTAGTGCCACGTCCGAAAATGACACGCTTGGCCGTTGTTCACTTTAGTGATCTGATAGCTGCCCTAGAAGCCGTATCGGCTATTCTCGAAACCAACCCATCGGCCGTCGAACTCTTCGACAAAATGATCCTTGATCGCACGCGCACCCATATCGAGTTTTCTAAGTTGCTCACCTTTGTACAAGGCGATCCCATTGCACTCTTAGCAGTCGAATATTATGGCGATAGCGCCGCCGAATTAGATCGAAACATCCAACGCTTAAGAACACGGCTTGCCGCATGGGGCCACCACGGCCCCATCATCATTGCTACAACACCCACCGAACAAGCCAACGTCTGGAAAGTCCGCAAAGCCGGGCTGGGGTTGCTTGCCAGTGATCGCAGCGACTGGAAAACTATCCCGTGCATCGAAGATGCCACTGTACCCGTAGAACATCTAGCAGCTTATATTGGTCGCATTATTGAAGTCGTCGCCGAACAAGGAGCGACTATGGCCGTCTATGCCCATGCCAGTGCTGGGTGTTTACATGTGCGGCCTCTATTAAACCTAAAAAGTGATGAAGGAATGCGTCAATATCGGGCCATTGCCGAAGCATCCTTAGCTATCGTATTAGAATATGGCGGCACAACCAGCGGCGAACACGCACAAGGCATTGTGCGCGGCGAATTTATTGAACGCCTGTATGGAACCGAGATGATGCAAGCTTTTCGTGAAATTAAGCAGCTTTTCGATCCGCATACACTCTTGAACCCCAACAAGGTAATTGATGTACCACGCATGGATGACTCGCAACTCATGCGCTACGGCAGCAGCTATAGTACGCCTTTGGCACTACTAGAAACCCGTTTTGACTGGAGCGCCGATCTAGGGTTTGCGGGCGCAGTCGAAATGTGCAACGGGGCCGGTGTTTGCCGCAAAGAAGATACCGGCACAATGTGTCCATCTTTTATGGCCACACGCGAAGAAAGAGACTCGACACGCGGCCGGGCGAATATATTGCGCCTCGCCATGACGGGTAAGTTTGGGCTTGAGGGAATGCAAGACGAGCGCGTGAAATCAGTGCTAGATTTATGTCTCTCCTGCAAGGCTTGTAAGGCCGAATGTCCATCATCGGTGGATATGGCCAGCATTAAAGCCGAATTTATAGCAAATTATCAAGATCGGCATGGTGTGCCACTACGGCCACGGCTATTTGCCACTGCGCATCACTGGAGCCGTTTGGGTGCTTTGTTGCCGACACTCGCCAATGCTGCTATGAACTTCCCAATGGTGGCGAGCGTTGTGAAAACGGCATTGGGCATTGCACCAGAGCGAAAATTGCCCAGTTTTGCACGCCAAACATTTAGCCGTTGGTGGCGCAAACAAGCGGCTTGGCCCCAACGCACTACACCTAATGCTCCAACACCGATTTTGCTTATTGATACTTTCACTGAGTTTTATCATCCACACTTAGGACAAGCCGCGGTCTATATCGCCCAACAAGCTGGCCTTAGCTTACGGATATTGCGTTTTCCACAACAGGGGTGTTGTGGACGGCCTGCTTTATCAAAGGGATTACTGGATGAAGCCAAACAGCTTGCCACGCGCAATGTACAACATTTCGCTAAAATGATGGCCCGCGATCCAAATACACGGTTTATGCTACTTGAACCCAGTTGCCTGTCGGCTATGCTAGATGATTACCTAACATTGGTTGATCCTGCTTGGCAAGAATGGGCTAAACAAATCGCTAAGAGTACAATCAGCGTCGAAGCATGGTTGGCTGAATTACAAGCCACAGGTCACTATGAACAATTAGCTTGGGATAGCCAATCACGTCAAATCATTTTACACGGACATTGCCATCAAAAGGCTCTGTGGGGAACCAACAGCACCCTATTGGCGCTTGCCAGCATTCCTAATATAACCCTTCAAGAACTAGACGCTGGCTGTTGTGGTATGGCCGGCAGCTTTGGCTATGAAAAAGAGCATTTTGACGTATCTATAGCTATCGCCGAAAAACGCCTTTACCCAACCGTGCGTGCCAACCCCACTGCAATTTTTGTTGCGTCCGGCACATCTTGCCGCGAGCAAATTGATCATATTCAAGGCGTGGCCTATCATCCGGTCGAAGTTGTCGCGGCTGCTTGTGGATGGCAGCGCCCATGAACAACACTGGTTATTGGACGCTACTCAAAACACGCCCACAATATCGCTTATTATGGCTGGCCCAAGTGGTCAGCTTACTGGGCGATTGGTTTGGCACAATCGCCGCTATTGTTTTGATCAACCGCCTTACAGATTCCGGCTTAGCAATAAGCGTGTTTTTTTTAGCCCGAGGATTGCCGTCGTTTTTGTTTGGGCCCGTTGCTGGGGTAGTAGCAGACCGCTTCAATCGTAAAATAGTCTTGGTCTCGGCGGATGTGTTGCAAACAGTAGTGGGGTTTGCCTTTTTAGTGGTGGCGGCTACCGAATCATTGCTATTGCTATACATCCTTACCACAATCCAGTTTTGCTTGTCGTCATTTTTTGAGCCAGCCCGCGCTGCTATTTTGCCAAATGTTATCAGGGGCAATCAGGAACTCTTGCTGGCGAACACGCTTTCAAGCACAACATGGTCGGCCATGTTAGCAATTGGTGCGGCCATCGGCGGCTTTACAACTGCTATCTTTGGTGTAGAGTTTGCACTGGTCATTAACGCGCTAACCTTTATCATTTCAGCACTATTGATTAGCCAAATTAAAGGTACAGAACGCCAAGCACTGGCAAGCGATCGTGTATCCCAAAGCGGCTATTTAGACTTTATTGATGGACTAAAGTATGTATGGCAACACCCACGAGTGGGTGTATATGCCACTGTGAAGGGCCTCTCTCAGATTGGTAGCGTAGATACGCTCTTTACGTTATACGTAGCCAGTATTTTTGTGGTAGGAACCGACGGCGCATTGACTTTAGGTATCTTGTATATGGCGTTTGGACTTGGGGCTGTGTTGGGGCCCGTCGTGGGAAATTGGTTCAGTGATAGCTCTGATCAATTTTTCCGACGCTGGATTTTATTGGGATTTATCATGCTACCGATTGGTTGGCTAGCGTTCGCTAGTGCACCCACGCTTGGCTTGGCTGCACTAGCGATGGTTATACGGGCGATGGGTGGCTCTATTAACTGGACATACAGCAGCGTGCAACTTCAACTGCATGTTCCCGATCAATTTTTGGGGCGTGTGTTTGCACTTGATTTTAGTTTTTTCACCTTATGTTACACAATTGCTGTCGTGGCTACTGGGCTATTGAGTGATTCGGCAGGCTTTAACCCACGTGAAGTATCGTTTGCATTTGGTATCAGTGCCATACCCATGACGCTTTTATGGCTTGGTATTATGCGCTGGCAAACAACCTCTGGTTTACAAAAAGCCGTCGCAGGTGACTAAAGCACTGTTGCGCCTTGTGTCGCTATCTTGACAATGCGAATGGTGATGGCCAATGTCAATTGTCCATAAAACTGCTGGGTGGCGGTTGCGATGCGTTCGGCAATACGTATATCGGGCGCAACCATCATCAAAGTGGGGCCGCCACCACTAATAATGCCAGCCAGTGCCCCTTCTTGTATAGCCAATTGAATAACTCCTTCGGCATGAGGGATTAAACAATTACGCGCATCGAAAATAATGCGATCCATCATTAAAGCCCGCCCAAACAAAGCCATATCATCAGTATGAATAGCGTGAATAAGGGTCGCAATGCCTTTGGTCTGGTCTACCATTGTACTAAAAGACACATGGTCGGGCAGGGCGCGACGGGCTTCGCTGGTGGGCAGCTTCATGTGGGGTGTAACCAATACAAAATGCGCTGCTGTCCCCAACTGTTGCCCAACAGGTAAAATATGCACATCTTCGATATCTACCCCGTTGGCTAAAATAATGCCGCCAAACAAGCTTGGTGCAGCATTATCTAGATGTTGGCCACTGACACTGCCCTCTGCCGCCAATAAAGCTGGCAAAAGCTGATACTTAGACAATGGATTACCAAAAAGTGCATTCACCGCCACCGCCGCCGCCACCGCACTGGCGGCACTGCTACCCAAACCACTAGCCAGCGGCAATCCTTTCTCAATTTTAAGTGCTACCCCTGCATGAGGAGCCACTTGCTCGCGCACAAACTCGGCAGCAATGCCAGCAGTGTTTTTTGTCGCATCAGTCGTTAGCTCACCGTTATCGCCCGCAATATGACGAATAAAAATACCCGGTTGTGGATAATGACTGGCCATCACTACATCACCGGGTTCTGTTACGGCCATACCTATAATGTCAAAACCCGGCCCTAAGTTGGCAACTGTGGCTGGGGCAAAAACGCGAATCCATTCAGTCATCTAAAAACTCCTGATCAAGAATATTCTATAATAGGAGTATTGTACGCAAAATGTCCACAGATGCTTTTGGGCGTTTCAACGATTGTAACTTGATCTCGCCGCAAGAGTCGAGTATACACAATCTGGATGGATAACACAGGATGGTGTCGTTGATGTTGGTTTATATTATGGTTATGAGCGGCCCCGATGATGGGTTAGTGCTAAAATTACAACAGCCAATCAATCCTGATAACAATGTCGCCGTGTTTTCAATTGGGCGGCGCGAAACTTGCGATGTTTGTGTAGCTTTCGATACATCCGTCTCGCGCCTACATGCCCAACTATTGGTCAGCGACGAAAAACAAATGATGCTAACCGATGAAAACAGCCGCAACGGAACATTTATCGGTCGTCAACGGGTCAAAGAGCCTGTTTTTGTGAAAATTGGCGACTTGTTTCGGGTTGGCAACACATGGCTTCGTGTGCAAACAATCGAAAAGGATTAAATGATGCCTGCTGTTACGCTGCACGAAATTGAACGCCTTGCCGAGCAAGAATCTGCACGCCATCATCACTATTATATTGGCGTAGAACATTTATTTATTGCACTAACCAAGTTAGAAAATGGGCTTTCTAATGCCGTGCTAGAACACTGTGGTCTAGAGCCGCGCTTTGTGCGCTACAGCATTCGGCAAGTAATTGGGGTCAGTGAAGATCGACGCTATTGGCCGAGCTTTAAATTTAGCCCACGGGCCCGCAAAGTATTTGATCAGGTACAACGCTATGCAGGCATTCATAACCCCTCTGAGCGTGATTTGTTGTTAGCCATTTTAGATGAGGCAGATAGTATTCCAATTCGTGTAATGGAAGAAATGGGCGCAGATTTAGAGTTCATTCGCCGCACGGCCTCTAATTGGTCAGCCCGCAGTAGGGCCGAAGCACCAGCCGTTGCCATCCAATCGCAAATTACTCTTAGCCCCGACGAACGCACTGTGTTGCAACGCATGTTCCGCAACTATCAACGCATTGAGGTCGAGCGACAACTAAGTGGCGGTTATACAGGCGCACGCATTTTAGTAGTGCGCCCCTTTCAACCGCATCGGGCCGAGGCGCGGGTTGTTGTCAAAATTGATGCGCGTGCCAATATTTTATATGAAAAACGCCACTACGATGCTTATGTGAAAGATACCTTGCCACCCACCACGGCTCGCTTACTCGATAACCCAGCTTTGCCCGAAGGGTGCGACTTGGGCGGGCTTAAATATACCCTTATTCAACCTTCAGGCAGCAGCGATCCGATTGACCTTAGCAGCCATGCCGACAATTTGTCGGGAATAGAGCTGGGGGGCATTATCCAGACCAATATCTATGATGTGTATGCCAGTGGATGGTGGTCGCAACGCCAACGCTATCGCTTTGGGGTCTGGCGCGAGTATGAACATATTTTGCCGCCTGCACTCGAAATCACTGCTTCAGCCGATCAGTATCCCGTTGCTAAACATGTCCTAGAGCCACTGGGCACATGGAGTCGTCGCAATACCTTTCAGGTTGGCGACTCCGTAGAACTACGCCACTTCACTGTGCAAAAAGTACGCCCAGAGCGCGGCACGCTTCAAGTTACAGCAGGTTATGGCCCAGAGGCAGTTAATCGGACCTCGAAAATTGAAGTCATTGGGCTTGATCGTGAGGTTGCCAACCATCGGGCCGGCGATGTGATCGAGTCGTTATTTGGAACAGTTAGTCGCACCCGCGACCAAATCTTATATCAACAACTTGCCTCACTAGAACCACCCTTTCAACCCGATGATGATTATATCTATGGCCCAGAGTCCGTGGGCACATTGCCCAATCCACTTCATCAGGTTAATCACCTATTAGATCGGCGCTTAAGCGGCTACCTCTCGATTATTCATGGCGATTTACATCTTGCCAATATCTTAATTGGGCCAGCAGGCGACGCATGGCTAATTGATTTTGGCCTCACTCGTGAAGGGCATACACTCTTTGACTGGGCTATGCTAGAAATTAGTGTATTGGCCACGATGATCGGGCCGCGCACACCCGATGGTTGGGACGGCATTTGGGGGACGATCCGCTTACTAAAGATGATCAACCAAGGGCAATCCATCGCCCATTTACGAAATCCTGTTACCGATGCACTAGATGCCATTCGTGCTATCCGAGAAATTGTTGCAAGTAATTTGGCACGACCCAACTTGTGGTCAGAGTATTATATTGGCTTGGCACTCTTGGGGGTACGTACCCTCTCATGGGAGTATACCGCAAGCCTAGACGTGCGGCGCTTGCTGTTTTTAACAGCGGCCCTAGCGGTGCAAGCTGCCGATGAGGCCGAGTCATCACTAATTGGTAGCGATGTCACCCGCGACGGACTCATGACCTCGCAAGTAGATCGCCTTTCTGGGTTCGACTTATCCAGCGAAAGCGATCTACAACTAGATGAAGATTAGCTTGGCAGATTAGCGCGGTAGGCGGCTTCAGCGATGGCATATACCCATGCCAGCGTCAATAATAACCCTAGCCGCAAGTGCAACTGGGCGGTGCGCCGCAAAACAGGGTTAAGCGCTGCCGGTTCCGTATTGGCCGCTACGCGATAGATCAAAGACAGCGCCGCCGGCAACGATACCAAAATGAT
>CAZLPC010000028.1:0-7160 GCA_964561305.1 uncultured Anaerolineae bacterium | reverse complement strand
CTACTGAAGCACCCACAGAAACCCCTCAAGCCGCCGACCCACCAAAACCAAAACCAACTGTGTGATATATGTGCCACCCACCAGTGCATAATATTCCCAATTAGCTTTCTCGCGTCCTAGCATAGTGGCCACGGTACGCTTGCCAACAGCGCGATCATTTTCGAGATCGCGCAGGTTATTGGCATGTAAAATAGCGGCGACCAAAAAGGCAATTGGCATTGATGAGAGAAGGGCCGCACTGCTTATTTCTTCGGCTTGAACATAATAGGCCCCAATGACGATAACAGGCCCCATAAACACACCAACGGTTACTTCGCCCAAGCCAATGTAGGCCAGTGCAAACGGGCTTGCCGTATAGAAAAAACCAGCTAGCACGCTTAAGATACCGATAATAAGGATAAATTCGCCGGCAACACTGACAAAGTATAGCCCAATGGCTGCGCCAAATATGAAACACAGCAGACCATAGGCCAACACAAATTGGGCCGATAAATCGCCACGCTGAATAACCCCACCAATCCCTAAGGATGATTCATTGTCGGCACCCTTAACGTGATCGTAGTAGTCATTTACTAAGTTTGTGCCTGCTTGAAAAGCAATTGCTCCCACCAAAGCCAACCCCACATGCAGCCAATTAAACGACCAGTCAGGATTTTCAGCCGTTACATGATCATAGCCAGCGATGGCGCTACCGACGGCAATTGGCACAAGCGTGGCAGCAAAACTCCATGGGCGCAGCGCAATCCAAAATAAGCTAAAGCGTTGTTGCAGCCATGTAGGGTTTGGTTTGCGTGGGGCCGGCAGCCACGGTGTAAACTGGCGCGAAATGCGGTTGATAACGACCGCTAATACATAGCCCAAGCCACCAGCAGCCACCAAAAAAGCGAAATAGCGCTCAATATTATAAATTTCGCGGGCCCGCCAGATTCGATAGCCTATACCATTTTGGTTGCCCGCAAAAAACTCGCCACCCACCAACACCACTAAAGCAAAACCCATGCCCAATTGTAAGCTGGTTAAAATGCCCGGAATGCTGCCCGGTAGCGTCACACTGAAAAATACCTGAATCGGATTCGCCCCAAAGCTGCGTGCAATTTCACGATACTTCGGATCAATCTGATTCATACTCTTTACCACACTTAACAGCACCAAAAAGAACACACTAAACGAAACAATGCGTACCAATCCCTCATCACCCAAGCCATAAATAAAGATGACTAATGGTAAAAAGGCGATTTTTGGCGTGGCATACAAAGCCTCGGCTAAAGGTTCAAATAGCTGATACACAAAGCGCTGCGATCCCATTAACAAACCCAGCGCAATTGCTGGCAAAACACCCAGCACAAACCCGTAAATGACCCGATAGGTAGAGGCCCATAAATCTGCTACAAGCGTGCCGCGCTCGTTTTCATATTGAAATTGAAGTTCTTGCCAAATTTGAGTGGGGCGAGCAAAAAAAACCTCATTTAGCACTGGTTCAAACTTAAATAACACTGTCTCCCCGATACGTATATCGCCACGCACCAAAGCCTCCCACACAACCACAATGAAAATGGGAGCAATAATCGGCACAAAACTGCTGATAATGCGCCATAGTGTTTTCAGTATGTCGCTGTTGCGGTGTATAGCAGAGTGTTTCGCTTGTTCGGTAGTTGCCATTACAATTGCTCCTTCAGCGCCAAGTTCACTTCCTCACGCAAGACAGCCCAAATCTCGGCGTGATAGGCCCCAAATTCGGGCAAAGTTCGCAGGGCAGCTACATCACGCGGGCGGGCAAATGGCACATCAAACTGCTGCAAAATGCGGCCCGGTCGTGCCGACATCACCACAATACGATCCGCAAGTGTTAAGGCTTCTTCAATGCTGTGGGTGACAAACAAAACAGTCATGTCGCTATTTTTCCAAAGCGAGAGCAACGTTTCTTGCAAAATTTGGCGTGTTTGTGCATCAAGTGCCCCAAATGGCTCGTCCATTAATAATACTTCGGCGTTATGGGCAAAGGCCCGCGCCAAGCCAACTCGCTGCTGCATTCCGCCCGATAGTTGGCTCGGAAAAGCATCTACAAAGCGTGACAACCCCACACGATTAATCCATGCTTGGGCTTGGGCATAGCGTTTTTTGCCACCCATACCTTGTATTCGCATTCCATAGCAGACGTTTTCGAGAACAGTCATCCATGGAAACAAGCCTGCTGCTTGAAAAACCATCCCATAGTTGGGGCGGGTGGGATCTTCGCCATGAATAACAGCATGTCCAGCAGATGGTGGCTCTAGCTGGGCCAACACACGTAGCAACGTTGTTTTGCCACAACCACTGGGGCCCACCACACACACGAATTCGCCCGGTTGCACCGTCAATGATAACTCGTTGACGGCAGTAATTAGACCAGCGCCTGTTGGGCCCCGAAACTGTACTTCAAGATTTTCAACATCAATTTTAGGCATTCCAGCTTGATAGGTAGTGCTATGACGCTTGGTTCCAAACATCACTCACGCTCGAATCTTACCCCATAATGACGGGTGCGATAATCATACATGATGTCGCTAAATTCATGCGGATTCTCAAACCCGCGATAGTTTGGCTTTACCTCAGAAAGCTGAATCATAAAGGTAATCTCGCCAAGTTGATAGCGTCCATAAAGTGAAAGTCGCTCCATGCGCTCTAGCACTGTAAAATCGCTTAATAATTCAGGAAAATGTGTTTGCAAATGGCTATAAGCCGCTTCCAAGTCGTCCACTACAAAACCTATATGATGAATTCGACTAGGCACACCATCCGACAAAGGTTTACCCGGCTCGGCCTCAAAGAAAAAGAGTGCCGTGTTGCCAGTTGTCAATACCGTTAAATGCTCGTCATCACGCACGACCATCATTTGTAGGCCTTTATGAAAGAAATCGCGGGCTTTTTGCCGATCTGCCACTGACAACGCGAGGTGATCAAAACCAACTTGCTTAAATGCCCGCTGGGTAATATGAAGCGCAATAGTGGTTACATATAGCTCGCAATGACCATAGTGGCTGTCAATTTCTCCTAAAAACATATCCGCATAAATCAACACATCATCAGCAGTTTTAATCTGCACGCGCTGACGGATCATGCTATCGGGTAGCAACAGCTTCACTAAGGCTTCATGCACAACTTGCAACGCCCCAAATTCGCCTGAAAACGTTTGTGCGCCATTAAAATGTAATGTAACCAGAACACGCTCGCGCATTACAAACTCCTTCTTTTTAGAATTGTGCTAATTATCATGGAATTGTTTATTGCAAAAAGTAGATAAGAAGGACGCGATATGCGTCCCTCTATTTCACTTATTCTATTCAGCAGGTTCGGGTGTAACTTCGACTTCGATTGCTGATGATACTTCATCTACAAAGCCCAAATCGGCGATTACCTCATCCAATAGGCTGGTATCAAGCATCACTTCAATATCCAACAGGGTATCATAGCCAAGTGTGTCGGGCTGGTCAAAAAAGTAGGCTTGCAGCGCCTCTAGATCTTCAACATCAATGGTGCCATTCACTGGAAAGTAAGGACGGGCTGCACTTTGGTTGATCTCGGCCGGAACCCCAGTGTATTCTTCTAATGTAGTGGCCACTGCATCGCTTTGCCATGTGGTATTATCGGCAAGATACCGCACCGCCCGCACATAGGCCCGCACAAACCCAACGGCTGCTTCGCGGTTATTGCCAATAAAGTCGGTACTCATATACAGAAATGTCGCTTGGAAGTCATCTACAAAATCATCTGATAGGCGCACAACCAAGCCGTCACGTTCAGCAAACGATACCAACGGCTCGCCTAAAATAGCAGCATCAATGCGGCCGGCGGCTTCTGTATTGAGGGCTGCGGCCACATCTGGAAAAGCAACCGCCACGACTTCAACATCTTCAATGGCTACACCACCCTGTCGCAGGGCTTCATACAGCCAATATTCAGTCGCTGCACCTGTCGAGTTAATGGCCACACGTCCACCAGCAAGATCGGCCACGCTCGTAATTTCGCCACTGTCAAACCGGGCCTTGCTAACCACCAACGGGCTGGTTAGCGGTTGGCTTTCGCTATGAACACCTGCCACAATCCGAAAACCGGGATCGCTATTAATGCGAAGGTTGCGGCTGGCATAGTTAAATAAGCCTGCGCCTGCACCACCAAAAATGACATCTAAATCACCCGTTGCCAAGGGGGCAAGCGGCTCAGAGCCACCCGCCACACGTTGAATATCAACCGCCAAGCCTTCTTCAGCGAAATATCCGTTGGCCTCGGCGATAAACAGTGGCGCAAAGATCATCACCGGAACAGCGCCCACACGCACCGTTATCAGGTCATCGGTTTGTTGAGATATAGGAGTAGCCGAATCAGAAACATCGGCAGCAGAAGCAATGGGGGTAGTCATGAAGATGGCGATAAGCAAGCATAACACAGCAAATAGTGTACGATGTGGAAGGGTCATAGAGACAGATTTTCTCCTTATGTTCAGCTTATTCAAAAAACATTGAACGTTCTAATCTAATTGTACGATATTTCACAACCCAAATCAACTTTAAAATCAAAAAGAGGATAGCACAGATGGCTACCCTCTTCGATTGCTAAACTAGATGCTGATTGTATGTTATTGCACGCTAAATGTGATGGTAATCGAAATTGACACGCTTAACATGCCCGGTGCAAAAGAGCCACCACCACCACCAAGCCCACGATCTGCGGCATAAGGAATGCCACTATAGGTGCTTTGCTCGACAACGGCCAACACATCGCCCACTTCAACACCCAAATCAGCCGCAATTTGCTCGGCCCGAACACGGGCATCAGCTAGGGCAGCGCTACGTGCTTGGGTTTCTAAGGCAGTGCGATTGTTGATCTCAAAATAGACGGTGTTCACCACATTTGCACCTGCTTCAATAGCAGCATTCAAGGTATCGCCCAATTTTTCGGTGTCGCGCACGGTCACATTTACAACATGTGTCACACGATAGGTGGGTTGTGGCAAGTTTTCCGCAGAAGTGAACGGATCAACATAGGGGCGCTCTTGATAGATGTTAAAATATTCGGTACGAATATCTTGGCGTTCTATGCCTTGCGCTTCTAGGGCTGCGATCACAGCATCCATGCTGCTGTTATTGTTTTGCAGTGCTGGCAGAATATTGGGATCAATGGTTTCAACACCCAAAGACACCACGGCAATATCGGGTGTGCCCGACACATCGCCCACGCCCGTTACGGTGATACGACGACCACCATCATCGGCATGAGCAGCTGGCACAGCCATGCCCAAAGCCATCACCGCAACAAGTGCTAAAGCAACGATTGAAAAGATACGATTACGCTTCATAGATAGTTAATCTCCTGATTTGATTGAGTAGATAGGTTTTGGCAAGAAGTACATCTTCTTGCCAAGCAAGCTTTTAAGGCAATGTCTATTGAATTTGGAAAGTAACGGTCAGTGTGATACCCACTGTATAGGCACCGGGAGCAAAAACGCTGCTGCCATCGCCTGTGCTACCCATGCCAGCATTGACAATGCTGATGGAACCATAGTTGGTGTTTTCGACCACTTCTATAATGTCGCCTAATTCAAGACCCAGATCGGTGGCAATCTGCGCGGCACGTAAGCGAGCATCGGCTAAGGCCGCGGTGCGGGCAATTTGTTCGTACTCGCTACGATTGCCAACATCAAAATAGACGTTGTTCACTACATTTGCGCCTGCTTCGATAGCAGCATTTAATACATCGCCCAGTTTGGCACTGTCACGCAATGTAATGTTCAGCGAATGTGTGATACGAAAGGTCACTGGTTGTTGTGTTTCAATGCCAATACTGGGATCGTAGTAGGGACGTTCTTGATAGACATTGAAATATTCGGTGCGAATATCTTGGCGCTCTACACCTTGCGCTTCTAGGGC
Source organism: uncultured Anaerolineae bacterium (assembly GCA_964561305.1). GTDB lineage: Bacteria > Chloroflexota > Anaerolineae > Aggregatilineales > J027 > J027. The sequence continues at coordinate 1,257 of CAZLPC010000028.1, read as the reverse complement.
GGCAATAACAGCATCAATGCCTGCGTTGTTTTGTTGCAATGCGGGCAAAATGGTAGAATCCGCTGTTTCAACACCCAACGACAACACTGCCAAATCGGGCACACCTGCCACACCACCAACCCCAGTTACGGTAATGGTGCGCCCGCCGTCGTCAGCATAGGCCGCCGGGGTTGCTGCCCCTAACGCAATAACGGCCACCAACAGCAACGCTATAATTGAGAATATGCTTTTACGCTTCATAGGTTTATTGAGACTCCTGTAGAGTTTGTTAAAGTACTGGTTTAGCGACTTACACCATCATAGACACATGCTAGGTCGAAAAGGTTCCATTTTGCTGGTAGAATTTCTGCACGAAAATCGGGAGAAGATCATAATGGCAAAAATATCAGTCGCAATATTGGGCGCTACGGGCGCGGTCGGACAGCGTTTTATTCAATTATTAGAGCATCATCCGTGGTTCGAGGTACAAGAAGTAGTCGCCAGCGAACGTAGTGCCACCAAAACCTATGCCGAAGCTGTCAATTGGGTATTAGACGGTGGGCCATCCGAACGAGTGGCGGGGCTGCGGGTTCAATCTTTAGATGCCGATTTATCATCACCAATCGTATTTTCGGCGCTACCCAGCGATGCAGCCCAAGCAGTAGAAGTTCGATTGGCAGCAGCGGGGCATGTGGTGTGTTCTAATGCCAGTACCTATCGCATGGCTCCTGATGTCCCATTGGTGATCCCAGAAATTAATGCCGACCATCTTAAGTTAATTGAGATACAACGCCTACAACGTGGCTGGACAACAGGAGCGCTAGTAACGAACTCAAATTGCACCAGTATGCCCGTCACAATGGCACTGGCTCCCCTGTTGCAGTTTCAGCCAACGCATGTTCATCTTGTCAGTATGCAGGCCATTAGCGGGGCTGGGTATCCCGGGGTGGCATCGTATGATATTTTGGATAATGTTGTCCCGTTTATAAAAGGCGAAGAGGAAAAGCTAGCCACTGAACCCGCTAAAATGTTAGGGGTATTTAGAGATGAGGTAGTGATGCCTTACGAGATGGTGGTAAGTGCAGCGTGCAATCGCGTTCCGGTCGTAGATGGCCATCTGGTCAGTATTGCCGTGCGCTTTGCTTCATATCCCGCCCTAGCCGATATTGTAGCGGAATGGGAAGAATTTGCAGGCAATGCAACTGTGCGTGGGTTGCCCTCTGCTCCAGCGCAACCCGTTATCTACCAAACAGCCCTCGACCGCCCTCAGCCCCGCCG
>CAZLPC010000027.1:7584-14649 GCA_964561305.1 uncultured Anaerolineae bacterium | reverse complement strand
TTGCCCGGTTCTTGCAGGGCAAACAACGCCGCCGCATGATCTGTATCGCGGAATTGGTAAGAGGTGGTTTGATAGAGCGGCACAGCACGCGCCCCAGTAGTGGGGTCGGGGCTATAGCCAGCATGTAGCGCTTTGGTGTTAAAGGCTTGCTCGTGTTCGTGTCCGTTTTGACTTGCCATGATAGGTGTTTTCCCTCTTTATATGTGTGTGTTGTGTGCTTAAACAAATGGTTTGGGTTGAGACACTTTTTACGCTTTTGATTCGATCAGGGCTTTAAAATTCTCTCCTTAAAGAATTGAAAAAGCCAACCCTAGTGCGGGTTGGCTTCTGATTTCGTTAATGTACGAGAGAGAAATCTGGTAGCTTAAGCAGCCCGCAAGCTCTGGCTTGGGTAACAACAGCACATCATCATCTCGCACATCTTAATAGATGTGACGTTTGAAAGATGGAAATTGTGGCTACTCAAAACTGCTTCAAAATTCATGATTTTCTCACCTCATGCTCAACATCATAAACAAACTTCAAAAATTGTGCAACACCCATTTATGTATCTTGCACAAATGGCCCATCATTAAATTTTTGGTTATTTTTTCAAATAGGTCTTGACTCTCACATGATGTGAGACTTTAAAGTGAGGCTATCAACGTTTAACAAGGGCCAAAACGCGACTTTAATGAGGAGATTTCTTATGCTTCGTGGTTTGTTCATACGTGGTTTTAGTATTTGGTTTGTACCTTTTGTGGTCAGTTTTTTCTTTTATTCTGATGATGGTGAACTGACAACCAGCTACGCGATCTTTAAATCGGTGATGGTGGTGACATTAACGCTAAGTGTGCTAATAGCCGCGACTTTTCGGCTAAAAGCGATACCATCGCCAACTGTCGCTGCTGTTGTTTTTCTTATGATAAGCGTTCTGCTAGATGTGTTGGTTGTGATACCCTTCGTTGGTCTGCGTTTGGATGACTATGTTGAGCAAGTGGGTCTGATCTATCTGATTATTCCTGCTATCACATGGGTGCTGCTGTCTCGACATCCGCATCCGCCGATGACTGTGGCCAGCTAATAGGTTTGAAAAGAGGTTTTCGGTGCTAAAAATTGGCGATTTTTCTAAACTGACCAAAGTATCTATTCGTATGTTGCGGCATTATGACGAAGTGGGGCTATTGCCACCAGCCTATGTAGATGTTGAGACCAACTATCGTTATTATAGCGCCGCTCAGTTGCCACGCCTAAACCGCATTTTGGCTTTACAAGATCTTGGGTTTTCGCTCAAGCAGATTGCCCAACTACTGATCAATGATCTGCCGTTAGAGCAAATGCGCGGCATGTTGCTACAAAAACAAGCCGAATTAGAAGACGAAATGCGACAACAGCAAGAACGCTTAGCGCGAGTGGCGGTTCGGCTGAAGCAGATTGAAGTTGAGGGGCAGGCCGCCCCCATGGATGTCTTACTCAAAACCATAGAGTCCCAATGGGTAATGGGTGTGCGCGATAAAGTTAGCGCGCATACGCATGTTGGCTATTTGTTTGAGCGATTGTTTGGGCAGGCTGCACCGCTAAAAATAGATGGGTTAATTGGCGTACTGTGGCATGATGATAGTTGTGTCGAAGATAACATTGATGCAGAGGCTTTTTTGTTGTTGTCTGAAGCACCATCCGCTACGCTAAAACCGCATTGTTATGAGTTAAACGGTGGTCTGATGGCGACGGCGGTGCATCATGGCAGCTATAACACCTTGCCAACAACTTATGATGGGCTTGTGCGCTGGTTGGATGATAGCGGCTATGTGATTGCTGGCCCCAACCGCGAACTCTATCTGCACTATACATTGCCCTCAAATCCTGATGATGACAGCTACATTACTGAAATTCAATTTCCAGTCAAAAATTATTCTGCATGAGGTGAAAACAACGTGGCCCGCAAAAAAACAGCGATTGAAAAATTGAATGTAGACAAACAACCAAAAATTGTCTCTCCCATTCCTGAAGGGTTTCCGGGATCAACACATGCTCATTCAATGGTGGTTTCGACACCACGCGAAGTAGATAGCATTATTCGGCGTATCCCAGAGGGCCATTTGGCAACTGCTGATGGCATCCGAACATTCTTGGCGCGACAATATCACACCGACATTGCTTGTTCAGTTTCGACAGGGATTTTTATCAACGTTGTTGGCCATGCCGCCGAAGAAATGCGGGCGCAAGGCACAGCAACCATCACCCCCTATTGGCGTGTGCTGAAAGTGGGAGGCAAACTCAACGAGAAATATCCCGGCGGCACAGCTCAACAACAGGCATTGCTTGAGGCCGAGGGCTTTCGGGTTCAACTTCGCAAAGGCGGCTATTTTGTCGAGGATTATGAGGAATTTCTGTTCACTTTCGATGCGCTATAAACCGCTTAAAGAATAATCAACAAACTATAACAGGGCATTGAACAACGTGTCCTGTTTTTTTTGCATAAGGTTGCTATTATGCAAACACCATTTTTCGATTGAGACTACAGGACGCTTATTTTTTGACCATTCAAGGATTGTTGCAAGACTTGTACGAGCGCTATCGTAACTTGAACACGGGGCGCGTTGCCGACTATATTCCAGAATTGGCACGGGTTGATCCTAATCTGTTTGCCATTTGTGTTGTCACGGTAGACGGCGAGTTTTTTGGCGTGGGTGACTTTGAAGAAACTTTCACACTACAATCTATGTCTAAGCCTTTCACATATGGCTTGGTGCTAGCAGATCATGGACGCGACGAGGTGTTGCGGCATGTGGGGGTCGAGCCGTCGGGACAGTCCTTTAATTCGATCATTTTAGATGAGAAGTCGGGACGGCCCTATAACCCAATGGTCAATTCGGGTGCGATAGCAGTGGCCGGCTTGCTAAAAGGGGCAGATGCCACCGAACGCTCGAAGCGTATGTTAGGGATGTTTGGCGATTATGCCAGCCACCCCCTAACAATTGATCTGCCCACGTTTTTATCAGAACGCGCTACGGGGCATCGCAATCGGGCTATTGCCTATCTGATGAAGAATTTTAATATGCTGGTGGGCAATTTAGACGATGCCCTAGAACTCTATTTTCAGCAGTGTTCAATATTGGTCAATAGCCGCGATGTCGCCACCATGGCCGCAACATTGGCTAATCGGGGCATTAATCCTATTACGCAAAAACAAGCCTTGCAGCCGCAATTTATCCGCGATGTTTTAAGTGTGATGCACACTTGCGGTATGTATGATGCGTCGGGTTGGTGGGCCTATCGCGTGGGGATTCCGGCCAAAAGTGGTGTAAGCGGAGGTATATGGGGCGTTGTGCCGGGCAAGATGGGTGTAGCAGTGTTTTCGCCTCTACTAGACGACTATGGCCACAGTGTGCGCGGTATGCAAGTGTTCAATGATTTGTCGGATCAACTGCACTTGCATACCTACGATGTGTTAAATGGGTCTTAGGCGGGCGCGGCAAGGTGCGCTTGATACCATGCCACTGTTTCGCGCAGGCCGATTTGATAATCAGTAGCGATAGTGCCAAAGCGGGCTTCAAATTTGCTGCTGTCTACCACAAAAGGTTTTTCAAATTGATAGAGCATCTCAATGCTTTCGCGGGCTTCTGGGATGAACAAGCCGCCAATTCGCATCGTCATTTTGCCCATGGCACTGATCTTAAGCGGCTTCTCTGCAATGCTAAAAGCCAATTCGGCTACTTGGCGGCTGGTAAGGGTGGGGGCATTGGGCGCGTGCCACACTTGGCCCCACGTATCTTCATTTTCGCCCACCAAGATCATGGCTTTAGCAAAGTCACGGATGAAAGTGTAGGTATGGGGCAGGTCTATGTTGCCAATTAGACTGGCGCTTTGGCCCTTTAACATAGGGGGAAAGAAGCGCTCGCCGAAGCTCGAAGCAAGCACCCGTGGCCCATAAAAATCTGCACCGCGCACACTGGCCGCCCGCAGGTCGCCGCGTTGGTGGGCTGCTTGCCATGTTTTGGCCATTTCGCCACGCACTTTGCCCTTGCGGGTGTGGGTGCTATAGGGCAGGCCTTCGTGCATGGGGCCCGCTACCTCGCCATACATATACAAATTCTCGCAGATAACCAAAACGGCATTGCTGGGCGCTACGCCTTCAATAATGCTGGCTTGCATAGGCGGGAACTTCTCTGGCCACTGGGTATAGGCAGGTTGGGCGCATTGATAGACCACATCGGCATCTTGAACCAGTGTCTTAACCTTTGCTGGATCATAGGCATCGCCAGCTATCACTTCTACTTCATTCGGCACAGCCGCCTTGCCACTACGATTGACCATCCGCACGCGCTGGCCATCTGCTACCAAGGCATCCATAATGGCCATGCCTAATGGCCCTGTCCCGAAAATTACATGTTGTTTGCTCGTCATGATGTTCTGCTCCTTGTTGTAGATTGATTTTATGGACGAAATTAAGCGTTGCGCTTGCCAAAAGCCAATACACCTGCAAATGCTAACAACCATAGCTGAATACCCGTTGTTGAAACGCTGATCAATGCGCCAGAATCTATGCCAAATAGCTCAATGATAGGAGCATACAACAGCAAGCCTGCCACTATCCCAAACAGGCCTAACCAGCGTGGCATGGTACGGGTTTGCAAGATCACCACCGACACCAACACCAGCCAACTGGCCGCGAACATGCTCACGCCTAGTACCTCGCCAATGGTGCCGCCAAAATCGTTTAGCATTTGGTAGGTGACTTCAATGCTGGCTTTGGTGGACTCGGATGTGGCTGGATCAACGTATTGCTCGGCTAAAACAGGCATAGGAACCAGCCAACGTATAATGCCAATGGTGCGGGCCATAGCCGAGATAGCGGCAAAGCCCGCCGCTATTTGCAACAGAGGCTTTTCTTCTTTAGAAACCGTCCGAATAATCAGCAACCCCACTGGCCAAAACAGCACCGAATAGATAAGATAGAAAAAGTATCCCAGCCGTACAGCGTTGGCTTCGTCATAAATAAGTGGCAATTGCTCGTTGGCGGGGGCATCTAGGCTGCCCGGCCAATCTATGGCTGCGCCGAGGATGACTAGCGGTACAAATATCAACAAGCCCTCTAGGGCGACCAGTGCGGCAATCCAACGGATATTAAGCGTCATTTCTGTAGCCTTTCAATTCAGGTTTAAGTGTTCACTGAATATCAGGCTACAGTCTGACATAGTGTCAGAGTCAAGCGGCCAATTTTTTAGAAACTGTTTTTAGCTGTTTTGAATCGGAATTTGAAACTCGAACAACACATTGTCAAAGTCGGTTTTTTCGGTTTCGCGTCCAGAAACATGAATTTCACGGGTGGGGCCACAAATCTCATAGCCGCTGGTTTTGATCCATGTGATCAATGTGGTGATAACGTGGGGAATCGAGTAGATGCTGCCATTGAGCAACGTGGTGGCCAAACCATCGCACGGCTCGTCAAGGTGGCGCATATAAACCTCTTGAGGCAGGCGCTCGGCAAATTCATCCATCACTTCATCTACAATCGGAATAGCGATTTCAGTGTCCAAATCGGTTTCACGAAATTCTTCCATGTGATACAAAATGTGCTCGTGGCTAGCGGGCAAAATGCCACGATCTGCCAGCCAACCATGCAAATAATCTAGGGTGCTGCAACGATAAGCTGTCATTGCGTTAACATCGGGCACAATCTGGCGCGAGGCCAACACCGGATAGACAGACCGTTGTTTCAGCACCACGTCATAAGGAGAAGGCCCATTCTCCTGAGAAATTTGTTGCAGACGCGCCGATACCCGCGCCAAGCGTCGTTTTTCTTCGATCAACTGTGTTTCTAGTTGGGCGCGTTTCATCCGCAACATACCCTCTAGTTGTTCGAGCGGTAAATCATCACCACTAATGAGCAGGCTATGAATTTCTTCGAGCGACAAGCCGAGGTCTTTCAGCGCCAAAATACGATTAAGGCGCGGCAGTTGTTCGAGCGTGTAATAGCGATAGCCCGTAAACTTATCCACAATATTAGGCTTCAACAAGTCTAGCTTGTCATAGTGGCGCAACATCCGCACCGAGACCTGCCCCATTTGCGAAAATTCACCGATCTTAAACATGGGCCTTTCCTTTGCTTCTAGCTATGATAGTTTTTCAAGTGCTTGTTTGGCCGCTTCAATCGCTGCTTGAAAGTCTATGCCGTCGCCTGCTTCAGTCACATATTCGGCATAGGTAATCTGGTCATCAGCATCAATGACAATCACGGCGCGTTGATTGGTGCGCGAGGTGACAACATGGGTGCCATAGTCATCTGAAAACTGCATATCGAGGTGTGTAGAAAGCAATTCAATGTGTTCAGCATTATTCTCGCGCAGCCAACGCGCTTGGGCAAATGGTAGATCGGCACTAATATTGAGCACAACTACATCTTCACTCAACTCAGGGGCCGCCGTATTAAAGTGGCGGGCTTGTAAATCGCAAACAGGGGTATCTAGTGAGGGCACAATGCTTAAAATTTTGACCTTGCCTGCATAATCGGTTAATTTTTTGCGCGAAAAATTAGGAGACACCAGTTGAAATGGCGGCGCGGCTTGGCCAATAGTCACTTTTTCACCACGCACATCAACAGGATAGCCACCAATTGTCGAAGCCTTTTCACGAATCGGATACTCAGTCATAATAAGATTTTCCTTTGACTTCCAATACAAATCAGATAGCCTAATAGTAGCGTGATAAATAGGGGTTTGCCTAGCGTTTATGAGCGTCTTGGTTTAGTATTGGCCCATTATCCTACTTAAATTGATGAGGTCAATGTGGTCAGCCGCCAACAACTTGAAGCCTTCGAGCGTATGACCCTTGCGCCTTATGCTGTCAAAAGTGCTGACAGCTTGGGCCGTGTTCATATAGAGGATGAGCCACAGCAGCGTACCGTTTTTCAACGTGACCGTGAGCGTATTTTGCACACTACTGCCTTTCGTCGGCTAGAGTATAAAACGCAGGTGTTTGTCAATTTTGAAGGCGATTATTATCGCACTCGCCTGACACATACCCTAGAGGTGGCGCAAATTGGGCGGGCATTGGCACGGGCGCTGGGCCTTAATGAAGACCTCG
>CAZLPC010000027.1:5415-7574 GCA_964561305.1 uncultured Anaerolineae bacterium | reverse complement strand
ATCTGTCTTGCCCACGACTTAGGGCATCCGCCGTTTGGCCATGCAGGCGAATATGTGCTAAACGACTTGATGGCCGATTATGGCGGCTTTGAGCATAATCGGCAGTCATTACGGATTGTAACCATGCTCGAAAAGCGCTATCCCGATTGGATGGGGCTAAATCTTACCTATGAGATGCGCGAGGGAATTGTAAAACACGAAAGCGAGTATGATAAATCGCCCGTGTCCGACGCATACAACCCTCACTTGCACGCCACCCTAGAAGCTCAAGTCGCCAACATTGCTGATGAACTTGCCTATAATGCCCATGATCTAGACGATGGCTTGCAAGCTGGCATTTTATTGCCCGACCAAATGCTAGAATTAACATTGATTGGCCAAGTGTGTGATGAAATTGGCTATAAGGGTGGTACACTCAGTGAATTAGATCGCCATCGAATTATTCGGCGTTTAATCGGCCGTCAAATGAACGATGTGATTACGGCTAGCCACGCCAAAATTGAGCAAACGGGTGTGCAATCTGTTGCCGATGTGCAGGCGTTTAATCACAATCTCATTGTTCATTCTGATACATTTATAGAGATGAATCGGCAACACAAGGCTTTTTTGTATCAAAATTTTTATTATCATTACCGTGTAGTACGCATGAGCCGCAAAGCGCGGCGTTTTCTGACAGACATCTTTAATGCTTATGTCGAAGAACCCGCCCAATTGCCGCCTTCTGTGCGCGAAAGATTTACCTATCGCAGTAAGCATCGGGCCATTACCGACCACATTGCGGGCATGACCGACCGCTATGCTTTGCAAGAGTGGGAACGGCTTTTTGCGCCTTTTGCAAAAACATAACCCTTAACAACCCTAATTGGTACTTGCTAGATTTCACTATTGAAATTTGCAATAAATGACGTGGAGATAAGATTAACCATGAGCGACAAACAAGATTTTTCAAACGAGGAGCGCACCTATTTGACAGAAGAAGGCGCTGCTGAACTGCGTGCAGAGCTAGACGAACTTTTGAATGTCAAGCGCCCCGAACTGGCGGGTAAACTCAAAGATGCCATCGCTATGGGAGACTTATCTGAAAATGCCGATTATCATGATGCCAAAGAGCAACAAGCATTTTTAGAGGGCCGCATTCAATATTTAGAACGCTTGCTTCGCAGTGCCACCATCATTGACGATGAAGACCGCGAAAAAGGCATTGTAACCGTTGGCTCAGAAGTCACCGTCCAAGAAGACGACCTAGATCCCGAAACCTATCGCATTGTGGGGCCTGCCGAAGCCAACCCCGGCGAGGGCAAAATCTCTAATGAAAGCCCATTGGGCCGCGCTTTGCTAGGCAAAAAGGTACGTGCTAAGGTCAAAGTTAAAACTCCTGACGGTGATATAACCTTCAAAATTTTGAAGATTAAATAGCACTTTTCAAAACTAACTCGTCAGGGTTGACAGGATTGTTTTTCTCTTTTATCATTTAGCCAGCTAAGTAAAAGGGTGTCATATATGTCAGATCATCTGCACGATTACATTGGATATCGCATCATACAAGCCATTAAAGCACATCGCAAACATGCAGAAGCGGCATTTGGCGAGGTGGGCTTGTATCCCGGACAAGAGATGGTTTTGTTTCATTTATGGCACGAAGAAGGCTTGACCCAATCTCAACTGGTAGAAAAGTTGTGCGTCGAGCCGCCTACTGTCACCAAAACTCTGCAACGCCTTGAGCGAACAGGTATGGTGGAGCGCCGACAAGACCCCGAAGATGGCCGCGTCTCGCGTGTTTATCTAACACCAAAAGGTTGTGCATTGCGCGATCAAGTTCAGCAAATGTGGGACGAGCTTGAAGCACTGACAGTAAAAGGCTTGTCTGAAGTCGAAAAAGCACTGCTGTTGCGCTTGCTAGAGCAAATCGTCAATAATCTTAACGAGTAGTTTCAAGTTTTTTTCACGATTATGTGAAATTATTTTTGGCAAAATAATTTGCCGACTAACTAAATAACAGGAAATTGTACTATGTCTTCATCCGAAAAAATCATCTTGGTAACAGGCGCAACCGGCCAACAAGGCGGCGCGGCTGCCCGCCATCTGTTGGCGAAAGGTTGGCGGGTAAGGGCGCTCGTCCGCGACCCCCAAAAGCCAGCCGCCCTTGCTCTCGCCGAGGT
>CAZLPC010000027.1:0-5405 GCA_964561305.1 uncultured Anaerolineae bacterium | reverse complement strand
ACGCCTCGTTAGTTGCAGCAGCGCAGGGGGTGTATGGCGTGTTTAGTGTGCAAGGCTTCTTTGAAGACGGCGTGGCGGGCGAAATTCGCCAAGGGAAAAATGTCGCCGATGCCGCAAAAGCTGCTAACGTTCAACATTTCGTCTATACGTCAGTGGGCGGCGCAGAACGGAACACAGGCATTCCGCACTTCGAGAGCAAGTGGGCCATTGAACAACATATCCGCCAACTTGAATTGCCTGCAACGATCTTCCGTCCCGTGGAATTTATGGAAAACTTCAATTGGGGTCGGCCCCATATCCTTAACGGCTCGTTGATGAGTCAAGGTCTACGGGCCAGTCGGATCAAACAATTTATCGCCGTTGACGACATCGGCGCGTTTGCCGCTCTTGCTTTTGGAAATTCGCAAGACTATGTAGGTAAGGTATTTGAACTGGCCGGCGATGGTCAAACCGAGTCACAATTGGCCGAAACCTTCAGCGCAGTTATCGGGCGACCTGTTCAACTAATTCACCTACCCCCAGCAGTGCTTGAGTCCACCCTACCCCCTCATATCCGAGAGGAAATATTGATGATGTGGCGTTGGTTTGACGAAGAAGGCTATTATGCCGACATTGCTGCTCTAAGAACGCTCTACTCACCCCTAAAAACACTCAAGACTTGGCTTCAAGAAACTGGCTGGGAAAACGCCGAACCTGTTCTTGAAAACTGATCTGTACCAAACGCCGAAAAGCACGTTTTGAGACGAGAGCACTGTGCTCCAGTTAAGCTATGTAATTTATTAAAAGCCCTGATCTGGCCAGATTGGGGCTTTTTGCGATCAGCCTAAAAACGAAAATCTACAACCGGCCAGAGGGCATGATATTGGTTGCAATGAGAGCGTATATCTAGTTGGGGTTGGGAGTCATATCCCCGCCAAGATAAGCGGTGAGGCAGTTGCAAATCATTACAAAATATTTACATATAAGATTCGTCATATATGATATAACATATATGATATTTCATCTATGAGGGTGCATATATGTCACTACATCACGCGATTTTAGGCTTGCTCGAAACATTTGGCCAAATGTCGGGCTATGACCTAAAACAACATTTTTCTGCCACTGTCAGCAATATCTGGGAAGCCGATTTATCGCAGATCTATCGCTCATTAGACCGCCTAGAAGTCGAATTATTTGTTGCATCTACACCGGATCCAACCAGTGGACGCGGGCGCAAAATTTATGCCATTACCGATAATGGTCGCGCTCATCTGCATGAGTGGGTACAACAAGATTTGCAACTAGAGGTTATAAGAAACCCCGCCTTGCTTCAGATATTTTTTTCTAGGCACACGCCACCAGAGCGCTTTCGGCAGCAAATCTTAGACTATCGTCAAAAGTTCATCGAGCTAGCATCCAACTATGACCAAATTGAGACGATGCTCATAGATCTAATCGCTAAAGGGTGGGAAAATGCCTTCTTTCAACACCTAACCTTGCTGCTGGGCAAACACTATACCCGATCAACGATTGAGTGGTGCGATGAGGTTTTGGCGCGGCTAGACCAATACACCACATCAGCTAACCTTACCAATATAGGAGAAAACGAACATGACTAACACATTTGTAGAAGTAAAAGGACTACGCAAACGCTATGGCAACAACCAATCAACGCCTTTTGCAGTGGGGCCCAAAAACGGAGTCAGTTTTGAGATTAAACAGGGCGAAATTTTTAGCCTGCTAGGGCCCAACGGGGCCGGTAAAACCACTTGCATCAGCATGATGAGTACGCTGCTTTCGCCCACCGAAGGCGATGTGATTATCAATGGCTATAGCGTGAAGCAAAATCCGCTTGGGGCCAAGCAGCAAATTGGTGTTGTGCCCCAAGAGCTGGCACTCTATCCGTCCCTGACCGCCCGCCAAAACTTGGCATTTTTTGGGCGGATGTATGGCCTAACAGGCAAGGCACTGCAATCAAAAGCCGATGAGGTTTTGGAATTTATCGGGCTAACGGATCGGGCTAATGAAAAGATTATGAAATATTCGGGCGGCATGAAGCGCCGCGTCAATATTGGTGTGGGCCTGATGCACAATCCCAAAATGGTGTTTTTAGACGAACCCACAGTAGCCATTGATCCTCAAAGCCGCCGCAACATCCTTGACACCGTGAAATTGCTGAATGAGCAAGGTATGACGGTACTTTATACCACCCACTATATGGAAGAAGCCCAAGAATTGTCGAATCGGGTGGCAATTATTGATCATGGGCAGATTATCGCACTGGGTACAATTCCTGAACTGACCAAGCAAATCGGCGAAAAAGATACGTTGGTCTTTCGTGTGTTTAGCCCTCCCCAAGAGTTGATCGACAAAATCCGCGATATTGGGGGTGTAAACGAGGTAATGGTGCAAGACGACGATGTGCGCGTTATTGCCCAGCAAGGCGGCGAGTTAATCCCCACGGTGCTAGGCATTATCCATGACTTGGGCCTTAGCGTGCGCTCGATTGAGGTTGAAGAGCCTAATTTAGAAGCGGTATTTTTACAACTAACAGGCCGCGCTCTGCGCGATTAAGGGTTAAAAAATGTTGGGCAAAATAAGAACCATCACTAGCACAAGTTTATACATCACCTATACCGATTTTGGCGCATTGGCCCTCATGATTTTTGCGCCCGTTGTTCTTAGCCTCATTATTGGGTTGGCTTTTGGTGAGGGTGATAATGCCATCAATTTAGGAACATCGCGCCTTGTCATTATCAATCAAGATGAGACCGTAACACCCAGCGATGGCAACGCTACCAATACCCGCGCCGTTAATTGGGGCCAACAGATGTTTGAATTGGTGCTGATTGACGATGTGCCGACAACTTTAAGTGAATTGGTAGATGCTGAACGCGGGACAGACATCGCCCGCGCCCGCCAACAGGTTGAAAACGGCGACCGCGACGCAGTGCTGATTATTCCGCCTAACTTTAGTGCCGATGTGATTGATCCCAATAAACAAGGCGTAGTAGAGCTATACTATAATCCCGGTAATGAAGTATCGGCCACTGTTTTGATCACTGTTATAGAGCAGTTGGTGTCTCAAATTAACACAGGCGAAGTGGCTCAAAATATCCTAGTCGAGGACAACGACGCTTTTCTCATTCAAAAAGGCATTGCCCTAGGCCAATCCCAAAACATTGAACCTGCTGCGAATGATGTACTAACCCGTCTATTCCAAGATGGCGCTCCGTCATTGGTGGCCCTAAATCCAGTCAATGTAGAAGGGCAAGAACAAACATTTGACTCATTGCGCTATTTTGCCCCCAGTATGGCGATATTCTTTATGACATTTGCTATGGCAGCCGGAATGCGGGGCATTCTTGAAGAAAACGCCAATTGGACACTGCAACGTCTAATGACCACCCCCACGCCGCGTTGGGTCTATATGTTGGGCAAAATGTTGGGTACGTTTGCTTCTGGTGTGGTGCAGATGGTGTTGTTGCTGATAATCACTACAGTGGTGGCATTAATGTTGGGGCGCAGTGGCAATGTATGGGGCACTGATTATGTGGGCATTGGGCTGATGATCATTGCGGTGGTGGCTGCTGCCAGTGGATTGGGCTTGTTGTTTACAGGTATCAGCAAAAGCATTACCCAAGCCGATAATATCGCCAATGGTGTGATTATCGTAATGGGCATGATTGGCGGTGCATTCATTCCGGTAGACAACAACCCCATCCTAGATGCCCTTAGCAATCTAAGCCTCAATAAATGGGGTATTCAGGGGTTTTTGACACTTGCTGAAGATGGCCCATTATCAGATATTTTACTGAATGTTGCGGTTTTGCTGGGCATGGCGGCGCTCTTTTTTGGCCTGTCGCTATTGGCCTTTAATCGTCGTGCCGATTTAGGGAGATAATCATCATGAAAACCATCTGGAACATCGCCTACCTGCACTTGTTTATTGCGCTTCAAGACCGTTCCACTTATGTCCAAAGCATTTTGGTTCCAATAATTCTTATGGTTGTGTTGGCGCTGGCCAACAGCGAAGATAGCATTCAAACCGCAAGATTATTGGTAGACGTGGTAGATCAAGATCAATCGGCGCTTTCTGTCGAGTTCATTCAGACTTTACAAACCAGCGCCAACCAAACCGATACGGTGATTATCTGTATCTATGGGGCTAGCAACAATCCTGATGATTGTGAACTCAGTACATCTGATCGGTTTGAGCAAGCTGGGATGGAACGCCTAGAAGATCTGACGACATCGGCAGCGCTGATCATTCCGACAGGTTTTGGCGAAACCCTTATCAACGGAAACACGATTGCACTTGAGTATCGGAGCGACAGCCAGTTTAATAACCAAACCGTTGCCCGGACAACCGTAGATGCTGCCCTCAGCCGTTTTAATGCTGCCCTCGCCATTGCCAATACAGGTGTTTCGGCAACCGAAACTTACTTTGCCGACTATGAAGACACCAGCGCCCGCCAACAAGATTTTAATGCGCTGCGCCAAAGTGCTGAGGTTGCTTTGCAAACATCACCCGCAACGCTGCAAACCACCAGCAGCACAGATGAGGTTATAGTGGGCTTGGGCACACGCCAAAGTGTACCGGGGCAAGGCAGCATGTTTGTGTTGTTTTCGTTGTTGGGCATTGCCAGCTATATGGTGCAAGAGCGCAACAACGGCACGCTTCAACGCCTAATGATCGTCCCAACTCACAAGTTTAACATTGTGGCGGGCAAAATCTTAGGTGTGTTCTTGTTTGGCTTGCTGCAATTTGGTGTGTTCATTCTGGCTGGCTCAGTGATGGGTCTAGATTGGGGCAATGATCCCTTTGCCATTCTACTATTGGTGGTAGCCTATTGTTTGGCAGGCACAGCTCTGGGCTTTTTAGTTGCCACTTTCACTCGCACGGCGGCTCAAGCCGCCAATGCTGCGCTTTTGTTCGGGCTTATTCTTGCTCCATTGGGCGGGGCGTGGTGGCCCTTAACCATTGTGCCCGATTTTATGCAAACCATTGGACGTATTTCCATCATTTCTTGGGTAATGGAGGGCTTTTATGAGTTGCTCTATTACAATGGTACTGTAATTGATGTGCTGCCGATGGTGGGGGCATTGATGGCCTTTGCCGTGTTTTTCATGGGGGCGGCGGTGTTGCGCTTCCGCTACGAATAGCGCAAAACAACCTAAAACTGCTAGACGATGGCGTGCTTTTTATCAAATTTGCACGCCGTTCGTTTTGTTTTTGGCAGATCGTCCACAAATTCTTTATAATCAACCTCATAAGGCTATGTCAAAAACGGCTGAAGAATAGAGCAAACCAAATTATGAGTGAAAGAAACGTACTCATTCGTATTGATAATCGCGTGCGACTGATGTCAGCAGTACTCAGCGCAACCACTTTTCCACAACAAGAGCCATATCATCCTCAT
>CAZLPC010000026.1:0-15098 GCA_964561305.1 uncultured Anaerolineae bacterium | reverse complement strand
TCGAAAGTGTGTGGTGGTTGCTGCGTCAGTTATGGGATAAAGGCGTGCTATATAAAGGCTATAAAGTGGTGCCATATTCGCCTACATCTGGCACGGCCCTTTCTAGCCATGAAGTAGCACTGGGTTATGAAGAAATAGATGACCCCAGCATCTATGTACGCTTTAAAGCTGTGGATGAAGAAAACGCCTTTTTCTTGGGCTGGACAACCACTCCGTGGACAACACCCGCCAACGTGGCCTTGGCTGTGGGCGTAGATATTGATTATGTGAAGATGAAAGGGCGCATTTCTGCCGATGCCCCCGAAGAAACCATCTATTTAGCCAAAAACCTGATCCAGCGTGTGTTGGGGCCAGTGGTTAAAGAAGATGGTGGCTTTGAAGTGGTGGCTGAAATGAAGGGGGCTGACTTGGTGGGGCGGCGCTATGAGCCGCTCTATCGCTTTTTTCCGGTTGATGAGAGCAAAGCCTTCTATTTGGTCGCTGCCGATTATGTTAGCACCGAAGACGGTAGCGGTATTGTGCATACTGCACCAGCTTTTGGGGCCGACGACATGCTCTCGGCCCAAAGATATGGTTTGCCAGTGGTGGTAACAGTCAATCCCGATGGCAAATTTAAGGACGAAGTGACACTGGTTGCGGGAATGTGGTTTAAAGATGCCGATAAGATCATCTCGCGAGATTTGCGCGAGCGCGGCTTGGTGTTTCATCTCACCCAATTTCGCCACAACTATCCCCATAACTGGCGCGACAAAACACCCCTTATGTATCTCGCACGCGACACATGGTTCATCCGCACCACCGATTTCCGAGATCGCTTGGTAGATTTGAACCAGACCATCAATTGGGTTCCTGATCATGTCAAAGAAGGGCGTTTTGGCAATTGGCTAGCTGATGTGAAAGATTGGGCTTTAGGGCGCGAGCGTTATTGGGGCACCCCCCTCCCGGTGTGGGAAGCCGATGATCCCGATGTAGACTATGCGGTTTGTATTGGCAGTGTGCGCGAGCTCTCTGAAAAAGTAGGGCGCGACCTTAGCGAGCTAGACCTGCACCGCCCCTATGTAGATGAGATCACATGGCAAGAGACTATCAACGGCAAAAGTGTTACCATGCGGCGTGTGCCCGAAGTGATTGATGTGTGGTTTGATAGCGGCGCAATGCCCGTGGCCCAGTGGGGGTATCCAACCCATAACCAAGACAAATTTGAAGAACAGTTTCCCGCCGATTACATCTGCGAAGCAGTGGATCAAACACGCGGTTGGTTCTATAGCTTGCACGCCATTGCTACCATGGTCTTTGACTCGGTGGCCTACAAAAATGTGATCTGCCTTGGTCATATTATGGCCGACGATGGTAGCAAAATGTCGAAAAGCAAAGGCAACATTGTATCGCCGTGGGATGTCATCGAAAAATATGGCGCAGACGCGATGCGATGGTATCTGTTCACGGCCAGCCAACCCGGTGATCAAAAGCGGTTTGGGTGGCGCAGCGATGGCAAGGGCGGCGAAGAAATACCCGGTATCACCGAGGTACTGCGGAATTTCTATTTGACCCTCTGGAATGTCTATAGCTTTTTCGTGTCTTATGCCAACGTAGATGACTTTGATCCCACTGCCAAGGTTGTGCCCATGGCCGAGCGCGATCTATTGGATCAATGGATACTAAGCGAGCTACATAGCTTAGTGCGCGACGTAACCCAAGCCTACGATAATTATGATGTGTTAGGCGCAACTCGCCCCATTGAAGGCTTTGTGGACGACCTGAGTAATTGGTATTTGCGGCGGTCGCGGCGGCGCTTCTGGCAAAACGACAATAGCCACGACAAACTGGCTGCTTATCAAACGCTATATGAGTGCTTGCTGACGCTTTCTAAGCTGTTGGCCCCAGCTATGCCATTTTTAGCCGAGACGCTTTATCGCAATTTGGCTGCTAACACTGATGAAACAATCAGTGTCCATTTAGCGTTGTGGCCCAGCTATGATGCCGCCGTCATTAACCAGAACCTCAATCATCAAATGGCGATGGTGA
Source organism: uncultured Anaerolineae bacterium (assembly GCA_964561305.1). Taxonomy (GTDB): domain Bacteria; phylum Chloroflexota; class Anaerolineae; order Aggregatilineales; family J027; genus J027. Next base: position 13,073 of record CAZLPC010000026.1, on the reverse strand, counting down.
AGCAAGTGGTCAGTTTAGGCCACGCTGCCCGCAACAACGCCAAGCTGAAAGTGCGCCAGCCCTTGCAAGAAGCCAGTTTTGGTGTGCCTTCTGATGAAGACCCTAGCCAAATTTTGCAATTGGCCGACATGATCGCCGATGAACTGAATGTGAAGCAAGTGAAAGTGCTAGACCTAGCCGCCAGTTCGGGCATGGTGAACTATGCATTAAAGCCCATAGATACATTGGGGCGCGAGTTGCGCGGCGACTTCCAAGCAGTGCGCCAAGTTATCGTTGGGGCCGAAGGTGAGCAAGCCCGCCAATGGGGAGAGGCCTTGTTGCGTGGCCAAGACATCGAAGTGCCAGCCAATGGTAAAACGTTCACTCTTTCATCAGAGCAAGTGATTGTTAGCCAAAGCGGACAAGCGGGCTATGCTGTGGCCGCAGATCGCGGCTATATGGCAGCCCTAACCACCGATCTCACCGAAGAATTAGTGCTAGAAGGCTATGCCCGCGAGATTGTGCGCGTAATCCAAACCATGCGAAAAGATGCCGACTATGATTTAAGTGATCGCATTGCGGTTGGTTTTGAGGCCACGGGCAAAGCGGCCCAAGCCTTAGCTGTGCATCAGGCTTATATCATGGGCGAAACATTGGCCGAAAAGTGGGAAACCATGCTTTTTGCTGATGCTGACCGTACCGAAACCGTTGAACTAGATGGCGAAACACTGAGCCTAGCTGTAAAACGCATCTAAGCACACAGTTTTCAGCAATAACACAAATGAACCCAATGCAAGCTAGCTGGGTTCATTTGTGTACTATAAGAAATTGATAACAAGGCTTGACATTCAGTAGACCAGTCGTCATAATTTTAGATATGGAGGCCAAACCTTTGACAGAAGAACTTTCGACACGCGACCGCATTATCCACGCCACTGCCGAACTCATGGAGTTATATGGGTATCATGGTACTGGCCTTAATGACATTGTGAAACGGAGTGGTGCACCCAAAGGCTCTATCTATCACTATTTTCCTGATGGAAAAGAAGAAATTGCCATTGAGACCATTGAAATGACCAACGCCATGATCAACCACCATATCCAAAGCACCTTGGCGGCGTATGATAATCCAGCCGAGGGCATACGCCAAACGATTCGGATGGTGATTGATCATTTTGAAATGCACCAGTGTAAACAATCAGGAATGCCTTCGCCTATTGAAATGGCTTCGGTCAGCGACAATCTGCGACAAACTTTCGAGCGTGGCCTTGAGCAACGACGCTTGATTTTCCAACAAAAGCTAACAGCAAGTGGTATTTCACACGACTACGCCCATCAATTATCGTGGCTGATTATATCGTTAACGATGGGCGGTATTATGGCATGTCGGGTCTATGAAAACACCCAAGCTCTAGCCCTAACAGCCGATCAACTCTATGACCTAATCCAAGCCGCTTTACCACGATAACGCTAGCGTTTTCAACTTCTAAAACAACAGCCTGTATACATTGGGCCAATTTTTTTAGAGGTATCTATGTAGACTGGTCTAATTAATTGAAAGCAAAGAGGAGTAACCATGTCCATAACAACACCAAATGATGTCGTTGTTAAAGGTGCAAAGAAAAAGTACGGAGAGGTCGTCGCGCTGGGGGGAGTAGATATGTATGCCCCCGCCGGCAAGATTTTGGGCTTGCTGGGCCCCAATGGCGCGGGTAAAACAACGCTTGTCCGTATTTTGACTACGCTCTTAAAACCAGATGCGGGCGAACTAAAAGTAGCGGGCATTGATGTGCAACAAAACCCCAGCGCCATCCGTGAAATAATTGGCTTGGCCGGCCAATATCCGGCTGTAGATGAATTACTCACAGGCTATGAAAACTTGGTGATGGTGGGCCAGCTCTATCACTTCAGCCGCACCGATGCCAAAGCCCGCGCCAAAGAACTATTGCGCCAATTTAACCTCGAAGATGCCGCCAATCGCACCATCAAAACCTATTCGGGCGGGATGCGCCGTCGGCTTGATCTAGCAGCTAGTATTGTGGCGCGGCCGCGGGTGTTGTTTCTCGACGAACCCACCACTGGTCTCGATCCGCGTACTCGCAAAGATTTGTGGGGTGTTATTCGCGAATTGGTAGACGACGGCACAACGTTGGTCTTAACCACGCAATATCTTGAAGAAGCCGATGTGTTGGCCGATAGCATTACGCTCATCAATCAAGGCCTTGTCATTGCTGAAGGCACACCCGCCGAGTTGAAGTCGCGCTTTGCTAGCGATGTGTTAGAACTGCGCATCGGCAAACTAGATACGCTTGCACAAGTCAGCGATCTGCTCAAAAACCTCGGCAAAGAGTCACCAAAAATCGAGACCGATACGGGCCTGATCAGTCTGCCCGTAAGCAACGGAACCCAAAGCCTACTGGAAGCGGTGCGGGCGCTAGATAGCCAACAAATCACTATTGAAGAAATTGGCTTGCGTCGTCCCACCCTTGATGATGTGTTTTTAAGCCTGACTGACTAATTTAACCAAGCCATCATTCTTATAAAGGAGCTTAAACCCGTGGCCGAACAAGTCTTAATCCGCAACACAACCGAGATACAAAAAGTGGAATATAACACAAGCATCTTGGATGTTATCCGTAAAAATATAGCCGATACGGTTGTTATAACACGCCGCAACTTGCTTTATTATCTGCGTGTGCCGCAATTGCTAATATTTTCCACGATTCAGCCAATTATGTTCTTGCTGCTATTCACTTACGTATTCGGCGGCTCTATCCAAACCCAAGCCGGTGATTATATTAACTTCTTGCTGCCCGGCATTTTGGTGCAATCGGTACTCTTTGGCGGCACAGCCACCGCGATTGGCTTGGCCGAAGACCTCTCTAAGGGTTTGATAGACCGCTTCCGGTCATTGCCGATGGCGCGGCCAGCAGTGCTAGCTGGCCGCACCGTCGCCGACACCGTACGCAACTTGTTTGTGGTGGTGTTGATGATCACTGTCGGCTATATCATCGGCTTTCGCTTTAGTCAGGGGCCGCTAGCAGCGATAGGTGCGATAGGCATCATTATTTTATTTGGGCATGTGATGTCGTGGGTATTTGCTTGGGTCGGTATTTTAGTAAAAGACCCCGAAACCGCGCAAGTGGCCGGCTTTGTATGGGTGTTTCCGTTGGTGTTTGCCAGTTCGGTCTTTGTACCCACCGAGACTATGCCAGCTTTGCTAAAGTTCTTCGCCGAAAATCAGCCCGTTACCGCCATCACGAGTGTAGCACGAGTGTGGATGGTGGGCGGCGACATGGGGACCAACCTCATCAGAGCAATTTTTTGGCTTCTTGCTATCTGGTTCGTGTTCGCCAATCTTGCTATTCGTGAATATCGTCGCGCTGCGACCAAATAACTATCTTTTAAATAAGGGGTAAACAACATGCAAACCACAGTACAATCTTCGACACAAGCAAAATTTAGCATCGCCCAAATTGCCCAAAAAGGTGGCCTCGCTATTCTAATCGCTGTCGTACTAAATGTAATTCTGTTCTTCATCGCCGATGTGGCTGGCGTGTGGGATGGTGTAGAACTTGAAAATGGTGAACAGATAGTAGCTCCGGCAGTAGTGATCTTCACTGTGTTTGGCTTGGTGGGTGGAACCATCACGTTTGCCGCTCTCAATCAATTCACCCAAAATCCGGTGCGAATCTTCCAAATTGTGGCCGGCGTGGTCTTGGTGTTGTCGTTTGTCACACCATTGAGTGTTGAAGATGCCCCCGCCGATTTTATCATTGTACTTGAGTTAATGCATGTAGTGGCAGGGGTCACCATCATCGCACTATTTTCGCGGCTGAAGCAATAACTTCTACAGATTTGCTACATTACCACCAAAGGGCGCTTTGAAAGCGTCCTCTTTCTTTGTCTAGCCGAGTGCAGCCTTAAGACGATTGATCGCCGCAGGAATGCCATCAGGGTCATTAAAAATGGCGCTGCCAGCCACAAACACATTTGCGCCGGCTTGTTGGGCAATGCCAATGGTATTGGCATCAATACCACCATCTACTGTAATGTCACAATTACGGTTGTTGAGCATCGTTCGCAGGGCTGTTATTTTGGGCATGGTTTCGGGCAAAAAGGCTTGGCCCCCAAAACCGGGGTTTACCGTCATAATGATAATGTTATCGAGTAGATGCAACACTTCAGACAGTTGCTCGGCGGCAGTATGGGGATTAATCGCCACACCTGCTTTTAGCCCCAAACTGCGGATGTGTTGTAGGGTGCGGTGTAAATTAGGGCTGGCCTCAAGATGCACCGAAATTATATCAGCGCCAGCTTGGGCAAATGCTTCTATATGGCGTTCTGGCTCAACAATCATTAAATGCACATCAAGTGGTAGCGTTGTAATGCGCTTTAAGGCTGATACAACCAGTGGGCCCATTGTAATATTGGGTACAAAACGCCCATCCATCACATCAATATGAATTTGATCTGCACCAGCCGTGGCGGTTGCCTGAACTTGTTGGCCCAAATCGGCGAAATCTGCCGACAAAATAGATGGGGCAATTTTTAGAGAAGCCGTTGTCATCGTGTTTTCTTTCTATTCATCAAGCCAAAAACCCGCAAATGCGTTCCAATCGGCATCAGTGGCGGTGTCATAGACATAGATGCCGCCACCCACAATACGCCGGCCACCATTATCTGCCAATCGAATGCCAGCGCGTGCACCACTAGCCGCATTAATGACGGTTTCGACACGCGGATTGTGAAATAACTCTTGTGGATAAGTAGGAAAAGCAACAATCAAGTCGGTGTCGGCCCGTACCCGATCGATGGCACGGGCATACGTTTCTACTTGATAGGCTACCCACGTCTCATAGTCGGCAGGTTCTTCTAAGCCCGACGCATGAGCCATAATCACCATTTCGTCCACCAATTGCGCCATGCGTCCTTTGTAGGTGCTTCCCCAACTAAGCGAAGGATTGCCCGGCCCCAACGGCACGCTGGCATCGGTTGGGTTGTGATCGGGGGGGGCCGTGATAGATAAAATACTGTTGTCGGGTAAGGCTTCGTTTAGACGCTGTATAAACCCTAAATAATTTTCGCTCTCGTTGAAAATGCTATAGCCTTGCAAATGTACCCCATCATAGCCCCAATTTTCGATAGCGTTTTGGGCATAAGCAAGTAATGAGTCTTGGCTGGTAGCATTGGTATGGCGCGCTGGCTCATACCACACCCAAATAAGCACTTTTACATTCGGCGCGGTGGTTTGTAGGCGGGCGCGGAAATCGGCGGCGTTGGGCCATGCCCGATATTGCCCATCTTGCCGCCAAGCACCTGTTTGAACATACACGGTCCGCACCCGATGATCGCGCAGTCGGGCAACTAATTGTGCCACATCGCTATTAGAAGGCGGGCTTTGTGTCCATGTTTCGGTTAGCCATGTGCGATTACTTTGGGTGGCTTCGGCCGCATCATCTCCAAATAAACTAAGCACTGTCCGCACAATTAAGAAGCTGGCTACTGCCGCCACCACCAGCGCAATCCCAATAAACCAAACCGGAAATTGCTGTTGGTGGTTGGGGCGGCGTACATGGCCACGGCTGCTATTTGGTTTTTTATAACGAGAAGAATATTGTTGACTCATTTAGGATAGCCCCAACCGCACCACTAATGGCGGCCCAATGACCAATAGCCCCACCATAACCGACAAGATTACACATAATAACACCGCGCCAGCCGCAATGTCTTTGCCTACCTTGGCCATATCATGATAATCAGGGCTGGCAAGGTTGATAGCAGCTTCAACAGCAGCATTCACAAACTCGGCTAGCCAGACCATGCCCGCCACCACTAAAACAACCGCCACATCACGGGCGGGCAAACGCACGGTAAGGCACAACACCAGCACCAAAGCAGTAGCCACTGTTTGAATCCGTATATTTTTCGAGTAGCGCAGCATGTGCAACAAGCCAGCCAGCGCATAGCGATAGCTGGTGGTACGGCTGGTGCTGACCCGATAGCTATAGTTGGCTGGATCAATACTCAGTGTTTTTTGAATGTCGGAATGAAGCCAACGCCTCACGGCTCATCATCCCTTCCATGCACAAAATCAGGCACTACAATTGCAATGCCTAACTGATCGAGCAGGGTTTGTTGTTGTTGCCACATCTGTTTTTGAGTGTCGGGGGTGTCGTGATCAAAGCCCAACAGATGCAAAATGCCATGCACCACCATCAGCGCAAATTCATCATATGGGGCGTGGCTTTGGGCGGCGGCTTGTTGCAATGTATAATCATAAGCTATCAAAATATCGCCCAGATACTCGGCATCGTCGTCTTCACCGATGTCTGCTGGCAATGGATCAGCAGGAAAAGTGAGTACATCGGTAGGGCGATCTATACCACGATATTGGTCATTCAAGGCTTGTACCGCCGCATCGGTCTCAATGATAAGTGTTAGGCTTGCGCTCGTCTGATTCATCCTTGTCAGCGTCGCCTCGCCCAGTGCTGCCAAGCGCCCCAATTCATCTTCCCCCAAAAGTGGCGCTAGTGTGACTTCATCTTGAATCAACAATTCAACTGGCATCGGTCGGGGGTTCTTTCGTTTTATCATTTTCACTGACCGATATATCAGGCGCAACCGAGGGCTGCTCTGCCGTTGTTGTGGATGCAGCGCCATCTACTGGTTTTGGGGTCGGATCGAGCGCGGTTTCAGGTGGTGCAGCATCACTACTAATGCGCTGCATTTCCGCAGAAACCCGTTTTTCTTGGCTACGGCGTTTTTCTTCTGGTTTTGGCGGCTCTGGATGGGAACTCGCAGTAGCGGCAGTATCTAAGTTGGGCACTTGGGTTTTGTTCGTATCCACCTCTTGGGTTAGTTCATCAGCGATGCGATCATCGTTGATAATATCAATTTCGGTGGTGTGCCGTTTGCGTTGCTCTTGGCTACGGCGCTTTTCTTCGGTTTTTGGGGGTCTAGGGCGGGTGCTGGCTGCCGCCGACTCGCTCATTTTCACTTCAGTGGTTTTCTTGACCAAAGGTTGCTGCACAGCCGTAGCAATCGCGGCGGGTGTACTGCCTTCGATAGGTTTGGGCTTGGGTGGGGCAATTTGGCGATCAGCGCTGCCTTCTTGGCCGGGATACTTAATCCGTGTGTGATAAACACCTTCTAAAGTATCAATAAACACCTCACGGATTTGCTTTAGGTCATTGAGGGTCAGATGGCTTTCATCTAGCTGACCATCTTGCAATTCGCGCTGAAAGATCATGTCTACCACTCCCGTAATTTCTTCGCGGTTAGTGGGTTGAATGGAACGTGCCGCGCTTTCAATGCTATCGGCCAGCTTTAAAATACCGGTTTCTTTGCTTTGAGGCACAGGGCCGGGATACATAAAATCGGCAGCGTTCACTTTCGACACATCGCCACCCGCCAATTCGACCGCTTTATAATAAAAATAGGGCCTGCTAGTGCCATGATGCTCGCGGATGAAGTCGCGGATACGCTGGGGCAACCGAAAACGCCGGGCCATCCGATCCCCTTCAACAACATGGCTAATTAAAATTTGGGCGCTGCGCTTAGGGTCTTGGATCGTATCATGTGGATTAAAACCACGCTGATTTTCGACAAAAAAATGTGGATTAAGGGTTTTGCCAATGTCATGATACATTGCCGCCACCCGCACTAATGTCGTATTGAGACCAATACGCTCGGCGGCTAGCTCTGATAAATTGGCCACTTGCAGGCTATGTTGAAAAGTGCCCGGCGCTTCGCGCAATAGCTGTTTTAGGGCTGGCTGATCATTGCGAGCTAAATCAATAAGGCGCAAGCTGGTAGGCAAGTTCATAATGGTACTGATAATGCCCAACTGCACAAAGGCAATGCCCGCTGCAAAAAATCCACCCAAAATACCAAGTGCGCTACCTGTGATAATAGTGAGTACTGTAGAGTCGTTGTTAGAGAAGAGTGACATGGCAGCATGGGCTACACCTGTCACCAACCCAATGACAATTGCCGATTTGAAGTAGGCATCGGTGCGCTCTTGGTTATCGAACGACAAAATGCCCGCAAACCCACCTGCGATAATAAACAGTGCAAAGGATAAAGCACTGTCGCCATCTACCATTAGTGCAGCCAAAATAGCGAGAGCTGTCGTCAAAATAGTAGAAAGATGCACCCCCACCAACGACATTGTTAAAATAGCCAAGGCCGCCGCCGGAAACACCGGAAAAATAGGGATATTATCGGCAAATAAACGCGCCAACAATAAAAACTCGATAAATAAAAATGCGATCATCCCTAGCATAGGATAATCGTGCAAAGTGTGGGAATGAAACTGCCCCACATAAGCCATTACCACCACCATCAACAAGATCAACACCGCCAACGAACCCAATACCCGTTCGATCACTTCGTCGTCTTGTTGCAACAAGCCATATTCTGATAAGGCTTCAATTTGCAGATTGCTGACCACATCACGCCGAAACACTATCGGATCACCAGCACGATAGGTATTTACAACCTCATCTTCACCAATAAGTGAGGCCGCGTTTTCTTGGGCAATGCGCGTGGCTTCTTCATCAATCGCCTCAGTAGGCACAATTAGTTGACTTACCAGTGCGATAATGATGCGGTCTTGGGCTTGCGAGAAACTGCCCCGAATGTCTAGCGTAGAAATGGCCTCTTGTACATCTACATCAGTAATCAGACGACGCTCAATAGTGCGGTCGAGTAACTGTCGGATTTCTGTGTCCATCGCTACCCATGCGTCGTCAGGCGTTTCTAGGATACTGCGCCAGCGTGTCTCGGTGATGGCTGCTAGCGCCGTGATGCTTTCTAAATCTTCTATTTTTTGTGTAGGGGCATGATTCGGGTTGGCTCGCACCAAACCGATGTAAGCCAAAATGTCGTTCATAAGATTGCGCTGGTTGCTACGAACACTAGGCAAATCTATATAGCGCAACCCGGCATTCTCTCGGGCACGTTGGCGGCGTTCTTCTAGCAAAACCGCACTGCCATAGGTGAGATCATAGGGCGCAAGAATATCATCTGAAGCGATATCCCCCACCTCAAGCTGAAATGTATTGTTGTCGGGCAATAACACATCAACCGATAAAATCAAGGTACCGGCTGTAAGAAAAGCCACGGCAATGACAAACCAAAATAGACGTTTGACATTGGTTTCTGAAACATACAGACGGTCTTGAATGCGCCCTAGTATGGTCATACGACCCCTTAGCTCAATAACTCTTTGACGACTTCATTAACAGTACGCCCATCGGCTTGGCCTTGAATCTTGGACATCAAAATGGGCATAATTTTGCTAATATCTTTGGTGCTGGTGGCCTCCACTTCGGCGATAACAGCAGCAGCAATAGCTTTTAGGTCTTCGCGACTTAGTTGTTGGGGCAGATAGGCTTCAATCATTCCCAGTTCGCCGCGTTCGGTGTCGGCTCCTTCGCCGCGCCCAGCTTGCTCAAAGGCTTCAATCGTTTCGCGGCGGCGCTTGGCTTCCGACATCAAAACTTTAATCACAGCATCATCGTCTAGGTCTGTGCGCTCGTCCACTTCTTTTTGCTTAATAGCCGCTTGCAAACTACGGATGAGGTCGCGGCGGGCTGCTTCTTTGTTCTTCATCGCCTCTTTTAAGTCGGCGCTCAGTTGCTCTTTAATGGTCATTAAACAATTACTCCCTTAGGTGAATTTTTGTGTGGCTATCAAAACGGCAAATCATCAACCGGGCGGCCATCCCATTTTACGGCCCGACAGCAGATGCATGTGAACGTGCATCACATCTTGGCCACCATCGCGCCCACTATTGATCACTAGGCGATAGCCAGCCTCGTCTATGCCCAGTTGTTTCGCAATTTTTGCAGCAACGACCAACAACCGCCCCGCAATATGCTCGGTAGATTCGTCCAAGTCGTTGATACTGGCCAACGGCTGTTGCGGAATAATTAAAATATGGGTTGGCGCTTGTGGATTAATGTCCTTAATGGCAAAAACCAGCTCATCTTTATAAACGATCTCGCTGGGGATTTCGCCATTTAGAATACGGGTAAAAATGCTTGGTTCACTCATGGCAAGTTTGTGCCTCCTACTATGGGTAGATCGAGTTGAGTGGGTGGCCCCACCAACACAATATTATCGAATGCGATGCTAACTGGGTAGTTGGGATCGCTGCGGGCAGTCCGATTAATCAAAAACCCAATTTGTCCCTGACGATAATCCCCATCTTTAAAAGTATAAGTGAAAACGTTGCCCTCTACACAGCCTTCGCCCACCCACATACTGTTGCCACGCGATCCTTTAAGGCACAAAGGCACTGGCTCGCCATTGATGAAAAACGAAAATTGCTGCTGGCGCACCACCACCCGAATCTCGTTGCGAGTATCATATTCAGTGTTAATCGGGTTATAGCTGCCGGGCCGTATCAGCGTGGGGTTGGTATTGTTAAATTCAAAATCTTCATCGGGGGCTGTTGTGCCGCGCCATGTGCTAATCTCGGTTTCGGTTGTGCCTGCTTCGCTATCATCACTGTTGGGGCTAATTTTTAGCAACCGATAATAGCCATCGCCACTAATCTGAAACTGATAGAAGGTTTCGTCGTCTCGATAACCAAAAATAATGCCATATACATTGTCATGAAACGGATCGCTGGCTAGCTGGGTGGTAGTCACGCGCAGATCAAAGTTTCGCACTTTACGATTTAAGAGTGTGAAGATACCTTGATCGGCATCAGGGGTCATGGTCATAACAAGACGCAGATTGCCGTTGTCGTCGGGTTCAATAATTGCGCTGGTATAGCTATCGGTGGCCCTTTCAATGTCCCATTCATCATTAAAACTATCAAATGTTGACAGATAAATTAAGTCGCCTTCGGGTACATCGTCAAGCTCTAGCTCGATAATATCGGTTAAAACAGCATAGACCAAGCCGATCACCGTTAATACCGATACTCCAATCACCCCAATACCGACAAGTATCCAAAAATAAGTGGGTGTGCCTTGCCGATTAATGCGTTCTGCACCCAATGCCAGCCGAAAATCGGCCTGATTAAAACGTAGCACTAAAACCACACTGGCAACCAACAACAGCAGCAACACCAGCAGTACAACAGGCAAAAAGCGAATAGCTAGCCAAATAAAAACACCTGCCGAAATGACCAGTGTTAGCATAACTCCTATCAAACCGATATAGCCTGCTGACCATGCAGGTGGTTCTTTGGCTCCCAAGGCTACAGTAGCCCATAGCAAGCCATAACCGCCCAAAGTCGCAACAATGCCCACAAGCAAGACCAGTGGTGTGGTATAGGCTTGCCCAGTAAACCAATTGGCCACACCTGTCTTGAGCGCCTCGTTATTAACACCCGTCAGGGTTTCGCCAAATTCTAGCGCAATCCGCAACGCGCCAAAGATCAACAAGAAAAGGCCCATCAAGAAAAATAATAGTTGAGTAAAGGCAATCACGCGCTTTTGGTCACGGTTCAAACTGCGGAGTGCAAGGTTTTTGCTAGATATCATAATCTCGTGGCGATCCGCTTTCCATTTCTTAAAATTGGTGAGTGTACTATGCCAGCAGATGCACCCTAAGACAAGACCCGCAAGCGGAAGAGTGCGCGTTCAGCTAGGATAGCGTAGGGATTGGGGTAGGCGAGGCGTGATTCATACGCTGCCAAATAGCCTTCCAGCGCAGCACTTACATCGCCAAATTGCTCCATCGTCACGGCATAGTAATATTGGGTGCGTGGTAATGTTGGATCAAGCCGCACCGCTTCGATAAGTTGGGCGCGGGCCGTGGTATATTGGCCCAATTTATAATTGGCATAGCCCATGCTAGTGAGCAAATGTGCGTCTTGCGGAAAAAGCACCAACGATTGTTCTATAGGTTGTATATTGATACTTTCGGGCGGGCCTTCGGCATAAAAAGCCGCCCTTAGCCGATGCCAGTCTACTGTATAAGGATCGAGCCGCACCGTATACTCAAACCATGTAGCTGCTAAATCATCACGGCCAAGTTGCTGATAGCTAAGTGCAATTTCAATGGCTATTGCTGGGTTATCTGGATCAATGTCGGTAGCCAGTTCAAAAGCAACCACCGCCGCCTGTGGTTTGTCTGCAAAATCACGCCAATGCAGGCCTAAAAAATATAAGGGCAAGGCGGGATCGTCTGCCAAGCCCAATGCCGTCTCTAAATCATCCAGTCCGCTTATGCCACGCTGGTCACGGATATAGCCACGATAAAGATAGGCTTGCCAATTCATCGGCTCTTGGTCAATAAGCTGTGTCAGCACCTGTTCAGCGGCCAGCCATTCGCCTAGTTCGCTTAAGGTCAGGCCCAACCCTAGCAGATCGGATTGTTCTAGGGCTGTTAGCACTTGTGTTGTGTTGGTAAACAAGGGCCCTGTCGGATCGATCTGCTGCAGATAATTGGTAGCTTGTTCTCGATCAGTTGTCAGCCACAGTAACCCTAACTGATAGCGTACCTCATCAGCACGAGAATCAAGTTGAAGCACTTGTTCTAGCAAGAAAATGGCTTGTGGATAGTTGTTTTGGACGATTTGTTGATGAGCGAGGGTTTTTAGAAAGGGCAGATCGCTGGCAATAAGGTTAATGTCGCTCTTCAAAAAAGCCAATAAAACTGATGTGTCCCCTTGTTGTGCCCTTAAATAGGCATATTGCCGTCGCAGATCATCCGTCCAACCTGTTTTAGCAGCCTGAAGTTGCACCGTCAGCAATTGATTTGCGGCATTGCTATCTGAAGGTGAATTGAATGCTAATGAGCCTAATGCGTGGCTATCTGACGATGGGGAGGTAACAGCAGGGGCAAAAACCAGCCAGCCCAAAAATGCTGCACTAAGCACAGCTACCCCGCATCGCCCCACCCAACGGCTAAGATTGGGGCGATGTGTTTTTGGGGTCGGTGGGCTTATCATCGGGTTTATCCTCACGCTTGCCATCGGCGGGGGGCGCAGAGGCCACAGCATCATCTTGCTTGGGGTCAGGTGTTGATTTTTCGGGTATGGATTCGACAGATGAGATGGCAGCTGCGGCTTGTTGCCGAATTTCATTGATAAAGCTCAACACATCCGAAATTGTGTCATCAGTAGAGTG
>CAZLPC010000025.1:0-15131 GCA_964561305.1 uncultured Anaerolineae bacterium | reverse complement strand
TTCCATATAACTTATGCGTTCGGGATAGGCGGTATGTAGCTCCATCCGAAGCTCACCGCGTATCCCGTGTGGACGCACAATTTTGCCTAGTCGCATAAAGTGGGGTTTTGGGCCTGCCAATCGCGGTACTCGCCTAGTCCATAATCTTAAGCGTAATACGTTGATCGTCGAGTGTGCCCGCAGCCCGCAACAACGTCCGCATCATGTTGGCCACGCGGCCTTCTTTACCAATGATGCGTCCGGTGTCGTCGGGGGCAACATGCAGCCGCACAATGGTATGACCGACCTCATCTTCTTCGACTTCGACTCTGACCTGAGAGGGATCGTTCACCAATGATTTGGCGATATATTCAACCAAGCCCTGCACGTTGCTTTTATTCGTCATTAGGCACTATTCCTCTGCCGAGGCAGCATCTTCAACAACAGTAGCGACTGGTGTGGGTTGTGGCTTGCTGGCGGCTTGATAGCGGGTTTTGGGGCTAATAGGCTCCCGCGCTGCTTTGGCAGCTTCGGCTTCGGCCACAAGGCTTTCCATGCTTTCGCCGGCCCGCAGGCGGCTTAAACGCGCCATTGTGCCAGCACGCTCGAAAAACTTATCAACACCGTCGCTGGGTTGAGCGCCAACACTAAGCCAGTACAACACGCGATCTTCTTGATATTCAACCGTTTCGGGTTGGGTGCGGGGGTTATAATACCCGACAATTTCAATATAGCGGCCATCACGCTTCTTGTGAGAATCGCTAACAACAATACGATAGTGGGGTTGGCGCTTTGAGCCAGACCGACGTAAACGAATACGAACCATGAAAACTCCTCTTACATCATTCCGGGAATGTTGGGCATTCTGCCGCTTTTTAATTGTTTAATCATCTTCTGCATTTCACGGTGCTGCTTCAACAATTCGTTAATGTCTTGCACCGTTGTTCCGCTGCCGGCTGCAATGCGTTTTTTGCGGCTGGCATTTAGAATTTTAGGGTTGTTGCGCTCTTTGGCTGTCATCGAATAGATAATCGCCTCTACGCGCTTCAGACGGTCTTGGGCATCTTGATCGTTGATGTTCATTTGCTTACGCAAGCGCCCCATACCGGGAACCATATCCAAAATCTTGCCCACTGACCCCATGCGTCTAATCTTTTGGATTTGATCCAAAAAGTCATCGAGGGTGAACTGATTTTGCATCAGGCGTTCTTCTAGGCGTTGGGCTTCTTTTTCATCATACAGTTGCTCGGCTTGTTCAATTAGCGAGAGCATATCGCCCATGCCTAAAATACGAGAAGCCAGCCGATCAGGATGAAATTGCTCGAACGCATCGAGCTTTTCGCCCACACCCATAAATTTAATAGGTACACCTGTTACTTCGCGCATAGAAATGGCTGCACCACCACGCGCATCGCCATCCACCTTGGTTAAGATGAGGCCCGTAATTCCCAAGCGTTCATTAAAGCCTTGGGCAATGTTCACGGCTTCTTGACCAGTCATTGCATCGGCCACCAGCAAAATCTCGGCGGGTTTGGTGCGGGCCTTAATGGCTTCTAGTTCCGACATCAAATTTTCATCAATTTGCAAGCGTCCTGCTGTGTCTAAGATAACAACAGTAGCACCGGCTTGGCGGGCAGCTTCAACACCGCGTTCGCAAATGTCGGGCGGCGCGGCTTTTACCCCTTCTTCATAATAGGGTATTTGAATCTGCTTGGCATTAACCACCAACTGCTCGACGGCTGCCGGACGGTAAGTGTCAGCCGCGACCAGATAAGGTTTGCGCCCATCGCGCCGCAGATATAACGCTAATTTGGCGGCAGTGGTGGTTTTACCCGACCCTTGCAACCCAATCAACATAATCACACGCGGTGTAGCACCAGCTAGGTTAAGTGAGCCGGCTTCGCCCAAGGTTTCAATCAGTTCTTCATGCACAATCTTAATGATTTGTTGGGCAGGCTGAAGGCTCTTTTGTACCTCGGCCCCGACAGCGCGTGTTTTGATCCGATTGATGAATTCTTTCGCAACCTTTAGATTCACATCGGCTTCTAGCAAGGCCATCCGAACTTCACGCATGGCGCTATTTACATCTTCTTCTGTAAGATGTCCTTTGCGTCCTAACGATGAAAAAACGTCTTGTAGACGGTCGCTTAAGCTCTCAAAAATTGCCATTAATGAACCTACATGTTGAAATCGAACGATGTCAGACGGGCATTGTAGACGAGGCCATAGCGTCCGTCAAGATTTAATGCCACCATCTGTTATCCGATGATGGCCCACAGACGCGCTATCTTGCAAAGTTAGTTGTTGACCCGCATGGGCATAATAACATGTACAAACTGGTGATACTCGTCGTTGTGATAGGGACGCACAAGGCAAGCATCGCTGGCGGTGTTGGTGCAAAGTTCCACTTGATCGTCAGCCATAACCCCCAGCAATTCTAACAAATAGCGCACATTTAAAGAAATATCGAGAGCCGCGCCTTCAATTGAGGCATCCAGCAGGCTTTCATTAGAGCCTTTTTCGGCGGAAGAGGAGGCCAGCATGACCTCGCCACGGTTGTGGCTGCCTTCTGGGGGCCGAATGTGCATTTGGGTGGTGTCGGCGTTGTCTTTTGCAAAAATAGCGGCCCGCCGTGCCGAGCGCGTTAAGTCTTCGGTATAGAGGGTGGTGATGGTCTGAAATTTCTTGGGGATGGCCCGTTCATAATCAGGAAAAGCGCCATCAATAAGGCTAGAGACAATATCCACATTATTGAGATGGAACATCACTTGCCGCCGACCTTCCGGAATCGAGATCAATACATCTTCATCGGCATCACTGATAATACGTGCAAGTTCTTGCAAAGCCCGCGCCGGAATGATGACTTGAAACTGAGAGAGGCCTGCACCTTCAAGTGTAGTGCGGCACTCTGAAAGGCGATAACCGTCGGTGGCCGCCATAATCATGGTGTTGCCTTCCATACGGGTTAAGATACCTGCCAAAACGGGCTTGTTTTCTTCTTTAGAAGCCGAAAACGCCACTTGCTCAATCATCCGCTTAAACTCAAGCGCAGGGATAGCCACCCCTGTCGAAGCATCAGCTTCAGGGATAATAGGAAACTCGCCCGCATCAATACACTTAATTTGGTTGGTGTTGCCCCCACAATAGAGGTGCAGCGTTTGAGTGCGGGTATCGAGATTGAGATCAATCCGTTCGGGTGAAAGGGTACTGACCAAATCATAAAACAGTTTAGCCGGAATGGTTGTTGCGCCAACTTCGTCTACGCTGCCACCCACCCACACATGAATCCCCAGATCGAGATTCGTTGCCGAGAGCTTGATGCGTGCGTCTTCTGTAGAGATCATCACATTATTGAGGACGGGCAAGGTTGGGCGAGATGGAACCGCACGATTCACAATATTCAGCGCACGTTGTAAATTTTCTTGCAGCACTGACACACGCATGGGCATAGCTCCACAGTTTACTTAATCAATGTTAAACCAAGTGCATCCGCATTATAACAAGTAAAACGCACTATTAGCAAGAGTGTTCTATGGGTGTTCTATGGCACTAGCAGCCGTTGGGGATAGAAATATTGGGTGGTTGACCAATCTCAAATACATCATATTGATAACGTAACCGACCTGTAACAGGGCGCTGACCAAAAAACAATATCGAACGATTGACATTCATTTCTATGGTATAGCTCACCACCACTTGATTTTCGGGGCTAATCCACAATTCGCCCGTCAAATAATCTAGTTCTGAGATAGATTCGGTTAGTTGTAGGTATGGTTGGTTGATAAATTGTCGATCAAAGCCATATTGCCACGCCAAGACCTCATTAATAAAGTCTCTGCGTCCGCTAGGTTGGGCAAAGTCTACCCCACCAATAAGTTGCCCTGCTGTTAGGGTAGCAAAGGGGGCAACTTGCTCTGGGTTGGTAATGCACACGCCGTTGCTGTCTATCATGTAATAATCGTTGCCTAAGCGTACCACATCTAAAAAGGTTGATCCCCCCGAAAACACATCACCTAGAAACTCTAAGCGAACCTGCCGCCGCACATTAAGTTCATCGTTCCAAATTTCAACTTTTATGGCCGCATCGGGCGCTAGCTCGCGGTTGTCGGCATAAAAACCCGTAAAGGTGGCGTTGATCTCGAAGCGCGAGTAAACCGTATTCTCTAAATTATCATCCACGCTGGGAAAGCTGACACTCTCGAAGCCGGGCGGTGGCGCATTTTGTGTAAAGGGCAATGCTGTTTGTACGTCTTCATAGGTAATATTGGCTTGGGTAGGGATTATCACAGTCGGTTCTTCGCCCAAAATACGATCACAAGCAACTAACAACAGGCTTGTGAGGATCAGGGTGGCGAGCAATCCAACTAAGGGGGGGCGGATCGTCAAGGTGGCTTCCTTTGGGCTAGCTAATCCAGTCGCGGTTGGCAACATCCCAATAGCGATGCTCGTAAGCGCGTTTGCATTCAATACAGACTTTTGCGCTGTCTACGCTACGGTCAGCCTTCCAGCGAAAGCGCACCGTTGCCAGATGATGACCACATGTTGGCCGATAGCATACTGGGCAATAGTCCCCACTTTCAAGCCCAGCGTCACCGAAACGGGCTTTTTCCTCTGGGTTTTTATCGCAAATATGACAGTTGGGTATGGCCATGCAATTGTCTCAAGATCATCAACCAATACTGTTTCGCATTATAACAGTTTGAATATTGAGAACAACCCACAACTCTTAGGCGTTTATCTGGCATTGGCCACAAGAACTTGTGTAGAATAGCAAGCTATGAATATTCAACAAGGCTCAACCATATCTGCTGCCAACCATCCCCGCTATTTGCTGTTAAAGATCGATCCGCGCCCGCGCCGTCGTGCCGACCGACTAACAGACTATCTCATTAAAGCTGGCTTTCAAGTGACCGATACTGGCTCTTTACAAGAAGCGAAGCGCATTATTAGCCGTGTTTTGCCGACGATTGTTGTTGTATTTGATGATTTGCGGCGTGGTGTAGATGCAGTGGCGTGGCTGCATCATCAGCAAGCAGGGGTTTCGGCCCAACTTGCCATGACCCCCTTGTTGATAGTGGCCAACCCCTCGCGGCAGCGACACCTGCGCGTGCAAGAATTACCAGATCGAGTGCAGGTGTTGCCCCACGATGTATCATCGGAAGCATTGGCCCAATTTATCTATGAGATATTGTCGGCATGGTTGTTCTAGCCTATACAACTTGCTGGCTACATTTGCGTATAGCTTTGCAGAATATAAAGGGAGACAATCCATGAGAATTATTGTTCATACAGGCAAGGGTGGTGTGGGCAAAACCAGCACCTCTGCTGCAACGGCTGTGCGGTGTGCTGAAATGGGCTTAAAAACCATCGTCCTTAGCACCGACACAGCCCATTCGTTGGCCGATTCACTTGAAACTGAGATCGGGCCAGAACCTATTCAAATGCGTGATAATTTGTGGGCCCAAGAAATTGATGCCCGCTATAGCCTCGAAAAATTTTGGTGGCGTATTCAACGTTATCTGATGCGCGTTATGGCCCAGCAAGCCAATGTCGAAGAACTGATTGCTGAAGAAGTGACCATTTTGCCGGGCCTTGAGGAAGGCTCGCAGTTGTTGTGGATCAATCAATATGTGCAAGAGGGTAGCTATGATGTGTTGATTGTGGACGCTGCGCCCACCGCCGAGACCCTGCGCTTACTAAGTTTGCCCGAAACCACGCGCTGGTGGTTTGATCGCATGGTGCGGATGATGGGGGGGCGTGGGGCCCGCTTTTTGCGACCATTTGCCAAGCCATTGTTTGGGGCCGAACTGCCCGAACAAGAGGAGCTAGACAGCATTCAAGGCCTGTTCGACACACTCGAAAATGTGCGTCATATTCTCACTGACCCACACATGAGTACGATGCGCTTGGTAATGACCCCTGAAAAGATGGTCATTAAAGAGACCCAACGCACCTTTACCTATCTCAATTTGTATGGCTATGGCACAGATGCAATTGTCTGCAATCGGGTGATTCCTGACGCTGTGACTGATCCTTATTTTGCGGCATGGAAAGAGCGCCAGCGCGATAACATCGCCCTTATCCGTGAGGCTTTTGGCGAGCTACATCTATTCCAGTCGCCATTGTTTGATCGGGATGTGACTGGCTATGACGATTTGCGCCGCTTGGCAGATGCGCTTTATGGCGATCAAAACCCTGCTGGCTACTTCTCAGAAGGTGTGGCCTCTCATCGCATTGAAGCCGACTCACACTCAGATGATTACATTGTGACCATTCCGTTGCCCTTTGCCCGCAAAGACGACTTAGATGTGTATCGTAGCGCCGACGAACTAACAGTGCGTGTGGGCCCCTATCGGCGCAATATTGTGTTGCCGCATACCCTCTGGAAGTATGAAATTGGCAATGCCAGCTTCAGCGAGAATGCTTTACGCATTCGCTTTTTAAAACCACAAGTTTCTGCTGAAGAATCAGTAGAATAAAAAAATCCCGCCGAGTGATTGGCGGGATTTTTTGAGAGATGCGGATTAGCCGTGGCGGAGCATGGCCAGCACTTCATTACGAAGTTGGGGGTCTTCTTTGAAGATGCCGCGTGTGGCAAGGGTGGTGGTGCTGGCCTCGTGCATTTTTACCCCCCGCGATGACATGCACATGTGTTCAACATCATACAACATCACCATGACACCTTGTGGCTGAATAAGTTCCATCAGCTTGTCGGCGGTTTGGGCCCCAATGCGTTCTTGCAATTGAAAGCGCCGAGCGTAAATATCCAGCACACGCCCCAGTTTTGACAACCCCAGCAAATATTTGTCGGGGATGTAGGCAATGGCCCCATAGCCAAAAAACGGGGCCAGATGATGGCTACAGGTGCTATAAAACTTCATATCTTTTACCACTACCAAATCACCATTGGTGTTTGTATTGGGAAAAACCGTAATTTCATCTTCAGGATGGCGTGCATAACCCGTGGCCCAATATTCAGTATAGGCCTTGGCCACGCGCTTGGGCGTGTCGGTATAGTTGGGATCGTCCCAATTAACATTAAACGCATCCAATAGATCAAACACAGCCTTTTCAATACGCTCTATTTGGGCTGGATCACCCGTTAACACTTCGGTTTGGTCATATTCATCTGTAAAAATAGGTAACAGACCTTCGGCGGCGCTTAAGAGATTTTGGCCTGCCAACACTGTGCCACTGGGTTCACCGACAGTAAATGCATCAAATGATAAATTGATGATTTCTTGAGTATCTAACGAAGTTTTGTTGCTATTTCCATTATGATTATGGTCATGATCACTATTATGGCCATTTAGAATGGGTTGCCCCATATTTGGATTGTTCATGACGGTAGTATCTCCTCACCAATGTCATGTATGTCAGGGTGTTGCGGTTTTTGCTGCCAAAACACCTTTCGGTCGAACATCAGCGGTTACAAGATACACGACCGTCACAGGGCCGATATTGCAACCAGCTTCTATTCAGTTGTGCATTTCTTTAGAAGAACTTACAACTTTTATTCTTACAACATAGATCAGAATAACACAGGTTTATGAGGTCAAAATGAGCTTTGGGCCGTTGTTTTATAGAAATTGTATAGAACGCTAGCGTAGACAAAGCGTTAAGAAATTTCTGACAAAACTTTGGTAAAATAAGTATAACACAAGCAACGAACAAATGAGCTAAATAGAGGGAATTGTGCAAAATCAGCAACAAGCGTGGCTAGATGAGCAACCTGTTGTTATCTCAGTGCGCGAGGTAACTTATAACCCGTTGGATGACACAGCTCAAACATCCATCGGGCGCTTTTCGCGTTGGCGACGTGGGCGTTTATTGGCTGGAATGATGCTGTTGGCCGTGGCGATTACTTCAATCGTGGCAGGTATCAACCTCATCTATTATGCGTTGCCGCCCCAAACTGTATATGTGGTGACCGAAAACCAAGTTCTAGCAGCAAGTTCGGGGCAGATTGCGCCCTTTTTCGCCCCAGAGGTGCTATATTGGGAAGCTGATATTGCGCGTTGGGCCGAGCAATATGATCTCGACCCCAACTTAATCGCTACTATCATGCAAATTGAAAGTTGTGGCGACCCCACCGCAGGTTCGCCGGCTGGTGCACAAGGTTTGTTTCAAGTGATGCCTTTTCATTTTGCTCAAGGTGAGCAAATGCACGATCCAGATACCAATGCCAAGCGCGGGATGCTGTATTTGCTTGAAGGATTACGCTATTTTGAAGGCGACGTAACCTATGCAATGGCGGGCTATAATGGTGGGCATGGCACAGTGGCACGCGGCTGGCACGCATGGGCCAATGAGACCCAACGCTATTACTATTGGGCCGTGGGCATTTATCAAGATGCTTTGGCCGGCGAAACTACCAGCGAACGTCTGAGCGAATGGCTCTCTAATGGTGGGCGAAACTTGTGTAACCAAGCCGCAGCAGTGCAACGCACCCTCAATCGCTAAAGGTCATGAAAGGCAATGCCAATATGAAATTATCGGACGATCAAATTCAAACTCAATTAAGCAATTTAGATGGCTGGACTCGTGAAGGCGATACCATCAGCAAAACCTACAAACTCAGCACTTTTCCAGCCGCGATTATGTTTGTGGGTGTGGTTGGCCACTTGGCCGAAGCAGCCGACCATCACCCCGATATTGTGATCAAGTGGCGCAGTGTCACGCTCAGTCTCAGCACCCACTCGGCGGGTGGTCTCACTGATAAAGACTTTGCGCTGGCTGGCCAAATTGATAGCTTGCCCTTCAAAGCCTAATCAAGAAAAATTGCCCGGCAACTGGGCAATTTTTTTATCCCATGCGTTCAAGTTGTTGTAGACGCTCGCGCACGTCGTCGGGAATGCTGCTTTTGCCCCATATTTTGACATAAGAAATAGTCTGTTCGGCAAGGGCAGGGGAGACATCTTTGGCAATGATCAACATACCTACGCCAGTTATTTCAGACATTTTGCCCTCTTCTAGGCGACGTTGAAAATGGGCGGCATCCAACATACACACCCCCATAAAATAACTTTTGGTGGTTGCAATTTGCTCTATATGTCGCTCGTGCAATCTGATCTCGTTGCGAATTGCAGCGCGGAGAAAGTCGGCTCGATTGGTATATAAGCCCTCATCTACCAACATATCAATCTTGCCCAGATCAACGACATTTAGGTTCACGGTAATTTTCTCAGTATCTACCATGTTGTATACTCCTTATTTGTAAAAAACATCCGATTACCATCCAAGTGGATGCTTTTAAATTAAACAATAGATTATCAAATGTGTCAACATCTGTATGGATGGTGATAGACATCCAATGGGCGGGTTAAGGGGTTCAAGAAAAAAGCCCCATCGCGGGGCTGGTGTTAAACTTTGCCGATGATGATCGTGGCGTTGTGGCCGCCAAGACCAAGACTATTGGACATGGCATAATGGATACTTGCAGATCGGGCGGTGTTGGGCACATAGTCTAGGTCACAATCGGGATCGGGCGTGGTGTAGTTGATGGTGGGGTGCAGGGTCTGGTGTTGAATAGACAGCACACACACCACTGCTTCTAATGCACCCGCCGCCCCTAGTGAATGGCCCGTCATGCTCTTGGTCGAGTTGACGGGTGCATGAGCGCCCACCACGCGCTTGATCGCGGCTGTCTCAATCGGGTCATTGGTGCGGGTAGATGTGCCATGTGCGTTGATGTAATCAATGTTCTGGGGGTCTAGGCGGGCATCTTGCAAGGCCCAACGCATGGCGCGTTCAATTCCTTTTCCACTAGGGTCAATTGCCGCGATATGATAAATATCGTCAGAGCTAGCATAGCCCACCACTTCGGCATATATCCGCGCCCCACGCGCCAATGCATGTTCAAAAGACTCTAAAATAAGCACTGCGCCACCTTCACTAAATACAAAACCGTCTCGATCAGCATCGAACGGGCGGCTAGCCGCGCTAGGATTATCATTGAAACCACGCGGTAATGATGTCATTGAGTCAAAAGAGGCAATGGCATAGTCCGTAATCAGCGATTCGACCCCACCCACAATTGCCACGTCTACGCGCCCACGCCGAATCATCTCGCCGCCCTCGCCAATGGCTTGGGTGCTGGCCGCACAAGCTGTGGTAATGGCAAGATGATGGCCGGTGGCAAAAGCAGCTTCGGCAGCATGAAAAGTGGCCATATTAGAGAGCGACGACACCAGCGCAAACGGATTGGGACGCTTGCCCGCTACAAAATCACGAATACCGCGTTGCATGGCATCATAGCCGCCAAAAGCTGTTCCGATGGCCACGCCTACGCGCTCAGTTTCGGCTTGTAGGGTCGCATCATCTAAGCCCGCATCGGCGAGTGCCATGCGTGTGCCCACTATGGCGAATTGCGAGGTACGTTCGAGTTGGCGTTGTTTTTTAGCAGAAATATAAGGGGATGGATCAAAGCCCAGCACCTCGCCTGCAATTTGCACTTGCAGTGCGGATGGATTAAAGCGGCTAATGCGTCTTACACCCGATACACCTTCTACCAGTGCCGACCAATATGCCGAAAGCCCTATGCCCACAGGCGAGATAACAGACATTCCCGTAATGGCAACGCGCGGTTGCCCATCGGGCCGAAGGGTCGTAATCATCAGCAACTCCTAAAATGGTACAGTTGAAACAGGACCTAGGTTATGACAGATGATACCGTCGCTAAATGGGCTTTGATGGCGTTGATAATACCCCCTTCGGCGGCTAGTTTGGCTTGGCGCACAGCATTTTTCACAGCATGGGCATTGCTGCGCCCATGTCCAATAATCACCACGCCATTCACCCCTAAGAGCGGTGCGCCACCAATTTCAAATGGATCAAGCTGTTTATAAATGCGCCTAAAAGCAGGCCGCATCAACCCAGCGCCGAGTTTTGCCCGCAGGCTGATTTTGGTTTCGTCGCGGATTGCCTCAAAAATCGTGCTGCCCATGGCTTCTAGCGTTTTGGCAAAGATATTGCCCACAAAACCATCACAGATCATCACGTCCATCATGCCCGCCGCCATCTCTTTGGGCTCGATATTGCCCACAAAGTTCAGGCCAGAAGTTCGTAATAATGGCGTGGTTTCATGGATAAGGCTATAGCCTTTGGTTTCTTCTTCCCCATTAGAGAGCAGCGCTACTCTTGGGTTTTTGCGCCCCATCACGCGCTCGGCGTAAATGCTGCCCATAATGGCGAATTGCACCAGCCATTCGGGTTTGCAATCCACATTGGCCCCCACATCGGCCAAAATAAAGGGATGACCACGCATAGGAACCAGCGCTGTTAGTGCAGGCCGATGAATACCGCGTATGCGCCGAATCTTACCCAGTGTAGCAATGGCATGGGCCGCGCCCGTGTTGCCACAAGTTACAAAGCCCGCACAGTCGCCGCTTTCGACCAAACCCATGCCAATGTGCATAGACGAGTTGGGCTTACCGCGCACCACATCTTGAGGTTTGTCTTCCATATCTACAATATCGGGTGCATGAACGACTTCAATGCCAAGTCCACTGGTATCGTGCTTGGCTAGTTCGGCCCGCAGGCGGGCTTCATCGCCCACCAGCACCACCGTACACCGCAACTCGCGGGCGGCAGCTATGCCCCCTTCAACATCAGGTGTCGGAAAATCGTCTGTCCCCATCGCATCCAGCGCGATCCGCATCTTAAAAACTCCTAGTTCAACGAAAAGGGGCTAATCTCGTTTTGTTGCACAGCGCGTTCATCTAATAAAATATCAAGGATACTGACCTCGTGCCGCAGCATGGTTAGCTCTTGTTCCAGCAAATCCACTGCATCAACAACACTTAAAAGGGCTTGCTTTTCATAGTTTTCAATGGGCAACAAAATCGCAGTTAGATAAGCTAAGGTTTCTGGGTCAGTAGGAAACTGTTGAAAATCCACATTTAGCCGCCCCATTTCTTTAAATGCACGCAAATAAGTGGTCAGTTTGTTCATCACGCGCTTAGAAATATGATAGGCTCGATTGGATTCGGCATTGGTCAACGGAAAATCCTCTACAATGCCTGTTAGATAGGGGTTGGCATGATGTGTTGAAATCAGGCGAAAGCGTTTATGCCCCACCGACACAATGTTCATGCGCCCACCTTCTAGGGGTTTCATTTGTGTAATTTGTGCTGCTGTCCCGATCTCATACATATCGCCCAGTGGGCCTTCGGCAGGGCCTGTTTTTAGCAGAATAACGCCAAAATTCTCCGCATTATTTAGGCAACGTTGCATCATCTCTTTATAACGCTCTTCAAAGATATGCAAAGGCAACATCATGCCCGGAAAAAGCACCGTTGTTAACGGAAAAAGCGGCAATTCGTATCGCTGTTCAGCCACAGTAAACCTCGTTTGCTTCAACTTTGTCCCACTATAGCGTTTTTTTCTCAAAAAAACATTAACGCCTTCTGGTCAGTTGATCAGAAGGCGCATTTTGATTCATGATTGAAGAGTGAGCGTTTTACCACTGCGGAATAGTGAGTTCGTCGGGGCTGCTGTGTACATAGATATAAGGCGCTAGATCAGGATTATCTACTAAAAATGAGGTTGTGCCCGATGGATGCCATTCATTAGCCGTTTGATCAAGATAGTTCCAGACCCATTCAATATCGCCGGGAACCATATTTACACAACCATGCGACCGCGCTTTGCCAAACCAGTTATGAAAATCGGCGCTGTGCAGGGCTTCGTCTCCATTAAAAAATAGCACCCAACGGGTGTTAAACTGATATTCGGGCGGGTTTGCACCGGGTGGGCCCGACATTTGCATAGAAACGGTGCGCCCATAAATCTGATATAGGCCTTCAACAGTTTCTAGCCAATAGCCAGCCGAGATGAGCGTTGCAAAGATGGGGCGGTCATCTTCTAGCAGCACAAACGTTTGAAAACGCTTGTCAATGACACCCCATGGTCCGCTTACATCGTCGGGCCGATCTGGTATTTGCAAAATCGAGACGTGTTCGCCCTTCATCCATTGGCCGGGGCCAATCATATACCACCATTCGTTGGCTACTTGCACCGATCCATAGACATAATAAAGCTGGCCTTTGCGGACATTGCGTGCGGTGTTGTATATATCGGCAGGCGAAATACCCGGCACATCAAAATAAGGGAAGGTGCGTGTTTGCCAAGCAATCGGATAGGGCAGGGCTTCTTCTGGCAGCAAAATGCTGCGGGGTTGAACCGCTTCGCTGCGGTCGGCGTAGGGGTCATAGGCCACTCCGTCGCGTTGTTCATCATATTGAACAGGGCGTTCTAGCTCTGGAAAGGGATTCCGCATGATTTCTTCGTCACAGTTGGGAGTGCGCGGAACACTTTGTGACAACGTAGAGCAAGGGCCGTTCATGGGCAAGCTGTTACGGGTGGGGTCGCTTTGTGCCATCACTGTGGGCAAGGCTGCAACAGGCAAGGCCAGCCCCAACATGGCCACCAAAAAACCAATAATCCGTTTCATACGATGATTCACCTTATAAACACAACAAATAAAGTTACAATCTAGCCAAGCACATGCTGAAACTATAGATAGCAATTACACCGCTTGTCAACCAATGGCTTATAAACGATGGTGTTTCCTTAACAAAACAAAGTTTTTTACCTATTTTTATTGCATTATATTTCGTTAAAGTGAATATTGGTTTGCATTTCTTTATGCAGGGCGCTACAATCAACACTTGGGTGTTTTTCAAAAACTCACCAAAATCGGGCCGCAGTGCCCCTTTCGTTTGTGCCAAAAAAATTGGAGAAAATGGTGCATGTCAGATAAGGCTTTAGATATGACAGCGTTTATCGCTAAGATGGACGAGCGTCCATCCGATAAACTGTTGCCTGAAACATTGCTAGAGATTTTCTGGTATATGTTGTTAAGCCGTCGGCTTGATGAACGCAGTTGGATTTTACATCGTCAGGGGCGTATCCCCTTTCATATTTCGGGTATGGGCCACGAGGCCTGCCAAGTGGCGGCGGCCTTTGCCATTAATCGGGGTGTGGACTATGTGCATCCCTACTACCGCGATCTGGCGATGTGCTTGGCGTTGGGCGTTACCCCCCGCGACTTTATGCTGAGTCTGTTTGGCAAAGCAGGCGAGTTGAGTTCGGGCGGGCGACAAATGCCCAGTCATTTCAGCTCTAAAAAACATAATATTTTGTCTATGTCGTCGCCTGTGGCCACCCAAGTACCACAAGCAGCGGGCTTGGCTTTTGCCATTAAATATCAGCTAACCACCGGCCTACAAGACCCCAACGATAACTCGAAGCCGCGTTTGGCCCTTACTAGCCTTGGCGAAGGCTCGACTAGTCAGGGTGAGTGGCACGAAGGCCTTAACTGGGCGGGTGTGCATAAACTACCGTTTATTTGCTTGGTCGAAAACAACATCTACGCTATTTCTGTGCCTATGGAGCAACAAATGGCTGTCCCAAATGTGGCAGATCGGGCCCCGGCTTATGGCATTGAAGGCGTGATCGTAGATGGCAACGACTTGCTAGCGG
The DNA here is from genome assembly GCA_964561305.1 of uncultured Anaerolineae bacterium. Taxonomy (GTDB): domain Bacteria; phylum Chloroflexota; class Anaerolineae; order Aggregatilineales; family J027; genus J027. Next base: position 668 of record CAZLPC010000025.1, on the reverse strand, counting down.
CTTATGACGCAATGGCTTATGCTGTGCAACGTGCCTATAGCGGCGCGGGCCCCACATTGGTCGAAGCCAAGACCTATCGCCCGGTGCCGCACTCTTCAGACGATGATGATCGCAGCTATCGTACCCGTGAAGAAGTGGAAGAGTGGAAGCGCAAAGACCCGATTCAACGCTTCCAAAGCATCTTGCTAGAGCGCGGCGTGTTAACCGAGGACATGATCGCAGAATATGAAGCTCGCGCCCGCCAAATGGTGGACGAAGGACAAAAATTTGCTGAAGATGCACCCTATCCCGATATTGCGTCTAATCTTGACCCGAACAGTGTATATGCCCCAATGGAGTCTTAAGCGATGCGAAATGTAACCCTTATTGACGCTATTCGTGAGGCAATGGACGAAGAGATGGCCCGCGATGCGCGTGTATTTATTACGGGTGAGGATGTGGGTCCGCGGGGTGGTGTTTTTCGCGCCACAATGGGCCTGCACGAAAAATATGGTGGAGAACGGGTGGTAGACAGCCCGCTTGCCGAGTTAAGCATTGTGGCCATTGGTATTGGTGCTGCAATGGCGGGTTTACGTCCCATTTGCGAAATTCAATTTGCCGACTTCATTCATCCAGCCATGAACCAAATTATGAATGAAGCTGCTAAGATGTATTATCGCAGTAATGGC
>CAZLPC010000024.1:0-15300 GCA_964561305.1 uncultured Anaerolineae bacterium | reverse complement strand
CTCAATAGGCATTGTAGAGCTTGGCGGTATAATGTCGGCAGTGCAATGGCCACAAAACAACGTATCTAATAGACGGCCACACCCTGCACAACGGGGTGGGTACACTAAATTAACAAGCGCCAGATGCATGTCGCTTGCTAGCCGCCGTAAATACACAAAACTCGCCCTAGGCGGCGAGTTCGTATGTTGGTGCATTGGCGATGGGGGGTGTATTGATGACACGCCGCCTAGATACCTCCAAGGGTGCCTGTTTCTATCAAAATCAGAACAGCAGGCCCCATCAGCACAATCCAAATACTAGGAAAGATAAGGAACACCATCGGAATCATCATCTTAACTGGTGCTTGCTGTGCTTTTTCTTGAGCGCGTTGGCGACGTTTAATCCGCATTTGATCGGACTGTACACGCAAAATCTTTGCGATACTGACACCTAACTGGTCGGCTTGGATAATAGCAGCAGCGAATGTCGTGAAGTCTGGCACATCTAGCCGATTGGCCATGTCGCGCAGGGCTTCGCGCCGCAACTTGCCGAGCTGAATTTCTTGTAGAATACGACCAAATGAATTAGAGAGGTCGTTATCCCATTTTTCATAGACTTTGCCCATTGCCGTATCAAAACCCAGACCAGCTTCTACACAAATGGTCAATAGGTCGAGGGCATCGGGCAAGTCACGCTGAATGCCTTGTTGTCGGCGTGAAATTTGGCTAGAGAGTTGCATCATGGGCATATAAAAGCCCAATGCTGTACCAGCAACCACAGCCGCAATGGCCCGTGTAGTTGGCCAACCCGCATAAATAAAGAAGAAAAAGAACGAGCCACCACCCAATATAATCGTTAGAAACACCCGTTGACCGAAAAATGCCACCGGATCAGTGTCTGCTTGTCCCGCCCGTTCTAGCTTTTGGCGGATCATTTCAATCTGATTTTCGGGGGTAAAGTTCATCACAAATTTCGCGAGTGTCTCAAAGATCGGCATTAAGATACGATCTTTACGACTAAGCGACATTTCAAGTTCTTCTAGCGATTGTGGCATTTCTTCAAGGTCGCTTAGTTCTGCCAACCGTTTCTGCAAGGGGTCAACATCATCTCGGTTGCGTATACCTACGGCAACCAAGCCACCTAACAAAACGACACCTGTTATTAACAGACCAAGAATAACAATTAGACCAGAATCCATAGCTGTGCTTCCTCTTGCAAGTCTAAATTTGGATGTCGACGATTTTTTGAATGGCCGCTGTTCCCAGACCGATCATGGCTGCACCACAGCCCAGCATTGGCCAACCACAGGTACGGCTCTCGATCATCCGTGCCATATACTCACCACTGATAATATATAATAAGATAGCTAACAAAACGGGCAAGCCGCCGATAATGTAACCCGTTACACGGCCTTGGGCCGTTAGCACCCGTACCTCACCCTTTAGCTTGATGCGCTCGCGGATGGTGTGGCTAATGATGTCAAGAATTTCGGCCAAGTTGCCACCGACTTCTTGTTGAATGTTGACAGCTGTAATGATGAGATCAAGGTCTTCGCTGGGCAAGCGGTTAACCATGTGCTGAAAAGCATCATCACGCGACAGCCCAAGCTGAATCTCTTGGACAACTCGCTTAAACTCGGTGGCAGTGGGTTCTGGCCCTTCAGAAGCAATGGCTTCCATCGCTTGCATAACCGAATAGCCAGACCGCAAGCCGTTCACCCACATACTGAGGGTATCGGGCAGTTGGTTCTCGAAGGTGCGCAGGCGGTTTCCTTTACGCATCCCGACATAGATGCGGGGGGCGAAAAAGCCAGCCATGCCCGCCGCAATGCCTAAAATGGGCGTACCAAAGATAAGGTATGTAGCTACCAAGAAAAACAACACTACCGATACAATATGCAAAAAACCATATTCAGCAGGGGTAATTTTGAGATCGGCCCGTGCCAGTTGTTCTTTCCAGTTTTGGGCAAATTCGCGGTCTTCAATAGCCGTATTTAAGCTCTTGATAACTTGGTTGGCTTCTTGGCGGCTTTCGAGTTCTTCTTCTTCTAACGCCTCAATAAGTGTGTCATAATCCGTTGTATAGCGCCCTAACACTTGTTCAATGTCGGCTTCACGGCTGGCTTGTAGGCGCGAGATACCAAAGATTAGCACCACAACTGCGACCAATATAGCCCCACCAATAATAATCAGTTCCATAGTGGCTTACCTTTCCCTATCTAACACCAACTTTAGTGACGGATTTTGCCGATACCAAAGACGGATGGTTGCAGATGAATGCCAGCGGCCGCAATGCGATCAATAAACTTGGGACGCAAGCCTGTAGGACGAATACGCCCGATTACCTTGCCGGCCTCAACACCAGTTTGCTCAAATTCAAAGATGTCGGACATGGTGATCACATCGCCTTCCATCCCTTGAATCTCGGTTACTTTAACAATTTTCCGCGAGCCGTCGCGCAAGCGCGATTGATGACAGATCATATCAATGGCCGAGGCAATTTGCTCGCGAATAGCGCGTTGTGGCAAATCCATGCCGGCCATCAGGCACATCACTTCAAGACGAGCAATGGTGTCGCGAGGGCTGTTGCTGTGGGCAGTGGTCAAAGAGCCTTCATGACCCGTATTCATGGCTTGGAGCATGTCTAGCGCTTCACCACCACGACACTCCCCGACCACAATGCGATCAGGACGCATACGCAAACAGTTAATTACAAGGTCTTGAATGGAGACCGCACCCTTGCCTTCAATGTTGGCTGGGCGAGATTCTAGTGTGACCACATGCTCACCTTGCAGTTGCAACTCGGCGGCGTTTTCGACCGTGATAACGCGCTCATCACTAGGGATAAAGTTAGACAAGACGTTTAACAGCGTTGTTTTGCCCGAACCCGTACCACCCGACACCACAACATTGACCGCAGCGATAACTGTTGCCCGCAAAAATTCGGCCATTTCAGGGGTCATCGAGCCATACTTGATAAGGTCTTCGATAGTCAGAGGCTTCTTAGAGAATTTACGAATGGTGAGTGTGGGGCCATTAAGTGCCAGCGGCGGGATAATTACATTTACACGCGATCCGTCGGGCAGACGCGCATCTTCAAACGGGTGCGACTCGTCAACGCGACGACCCAACGGCGACACAATGCGGTCAATCACGCGCATAACATGTTCGTCGCTTTCAAATGTAATGTTGGCCCGCTTAACAACACCCTTCATTTCGATAAAGATGTTTTTGGGGCCGTTGATCATCACTTCACTGATGGCATCTTCTTTCATTAAAATTTCGAGCGGCCCCAGCCCTAAAATTTCAGCGATGATATTCTCAAACAAACTGCGTTTGTCTTTGTTGCTTAGAATGAGGCCTTCTTCAGCCAAAATCGTCTCAAAGAGTTGTTGAATTTGGGCCCGCACATTAGGCGAGTTGGGATCGGTTGATGGATCAATTTCATTCAGCAATTTATTTTGAATACGTGTTTTAAGGTCTTTATATTGGTTTGGCCCTTGTGGCACACCTTTGGCTTGTGGGGCCTTCACACGCATTTCTTCTAGCTGTGAAGTTCTACCTTCGCCTTGTTCGCCACCGGCTCCACCTTTACCAATCCGATCTAATAGCGACATACTCTAGCTCCTATAAACCTATCCTGACATCAAATGCTGGTATCAGGTGATCTTGATGATTGACGATGGTAGTTCGTGTTCAATACTTGATGTATACGAGGATGGGTATTGTATATGAACTACATACACAATACCCACTGAAATGGCTTTAGTTGACTTGGAAGCCCTCTGTAAAGTCCACAAAAGTACGCAAATTCCGCAAGTCAAAACGGCGAATATCTTCGACAGCAGGCTCTAGGGCAAATGGTAATTTGGCAGCATCGTTAGCTGGGTCAATGCCATAGGTTTCTAGGATGTATAGCAAGGTTACTGGCTCGGTTGCAGAGCCGGGGCCAAACACCGTATCATCGGCAACCACTGGACGCAAACCGTAGCGCACCGGAATTTCGGTATCAATGGCCCAAGTTAGGGTTAGCGCATCTTGGGGCGGCATCCCTAAGACCATAATTACCGGAATGAAGTCCGTGCCAATAATAGATTCTAGGGTCAAGGGGAAGCCAACCGGATCAGAGGCTGCTTGGGTTGGGTCAAGAATAACCGCCGGGGTTTCAAATGGGGTTGGGCTTGCACCAAAAATGACACCATCTTCAGGAACCCAGCCCATATGCATCACAAGTGCATTGGTCACGGTGCGTTGAGTTACAAGGCGCGGACGTTGTCGCTCTTCGCTGGGGCCAATAACCACACCATCTACAATGGTGCTAGGTTCTTCGCGGCCAAGTCGTGCCTCTGAAAACTGGATTAAGCCTTCTTCAGTAATGGTGACATAGTTGATAGTGTTGGGTTTGCGGGTCTGAAATTCTTCATCCACATCAATGAATAAGAATGACATATATACATCAACGCGGTCACCAGCTTTTAGGCCATAGGCCACTTGGCCATATCCAGTGGGGTCTAGGGGAACCGAAATAGCGGTATAGTCGGCTGGCAAGAACAACGCTAAGTCTGAACCAACTCGCGATATGCCTTGTGAAACAGCCTGACACGCTAAACCACCGGTTAGTCCTGCTGCTACCAAGCGCGGATCGGGAACAACCTGCGCTTGAACAAGGATGGACTCACGGGGGATGTCGGTGCGGGTGACACAGCCGATTAAATCGGTAGGGTCTTGAATAGCGGTTTCGGGGGCGTATGCCAAGGGCAAAAATCGGATACTGAGCAAGGCATTGGCAGCACTGCTCGCCGAGGTATCTATATCATCGGCAGTAAGCACTGACCCTCGCGGAATAGTTTGCAGAGAGATAACCACAGGAACCAATTGCACAATTTCGGTTACTCTGGGGGCAGGTGTAAAGGTTGGCAATCCCGGTTCGGCTGTTGGTTGTTGTTGTCCTGCATCTGGAGTAGCGGTGTCTTCGGTTGAACCGCCATCATTCAGGATTAATAATGCGCCGACACCAACCGCAGCAACAAGGATGATAATTAGCAAGATGAGTACACGACCACGCATTCGTTTTCTATCTCCAAAGTTCCTCTAATAAAGGATCACAAAGATACTTCTTTACTTAAGTGTAGTGGCAAAGTCAAATATTGCAACTGTGCCTAAAGTCCTAGCCAAACCACAGGGCAGGTATGGCCCAAAAAATACTGATACTGTGCCCTATTGAAAAACCCTTGTGAAGGCCATTTATCGTTAATTAAATCCATTATACTGCCAAAACAGCCGTTTGTTAGACCGTAAATTGTTTTGGTATTAGCATGGGTAGGCTACCCTCGCATTAAGATTTTGTTTTATAGACAAGAGGCAACTAACCGTTAATTGATGGTGGCTTCTTCATAAATTGGCAGAATAATATCAAACCGACTGCCGCCAACTTTCAGATCGCTAAAAATATCAACATCGCCACCAATGAGATCAATACGATCTTTCAACGTGTTCAAAACTTGCACATCAGAATGACCATAGTCGGGATTAAGGTCAACATCCACATCAAAACCCTTGCCATTGGTGTTGATAATGCCGCGCACCCGTTCTTCGCTGATGTCTACTTGAACTTTAATTTCGCTGGCCCCTAAATATTCACGGGTGATGGACAATAGTTGCTGAATGCTGCGGAACATCATCACCTCGGTGTGGCGTGCCAAACGGCGTTCTTCACCAGTGGGGGTAAACTCTACTTTAATATCGTGCTTCTGTGAGTAGTTTTCGGCGTAGCGGCGCAACGTAGGAATAAGCCCAAGGTCTTCTAGCATCATCGGGCGCAAGTCAAAAATAAAGTCGCGCACTTTTTGGAAGCTGTCGCTGGCCGCCGATTTCAGATTGTCTAGTTCTGAGGCGGCGCGGTCAGGGTTGCGGTCAAAAAGGCGTTGGCAAACTTCGGCTTGCAAAATAAAATTAGATAGGGATTGGGCGGGGCCGTCGTGCAAACTCTTGGCCAAGACTTGGCGCTCGTCTTCTTGGGCTTGCACAATGCGGATGATCATCTCACCAGAGGCATTAAGCACCGCGACCCGTTGGCTGGCGCTACTGCTGTTATTACTCTTTCCTCCATTAAGCGATGTTCCGTCTAGGTTTTCTAGCACTTGCTGAAACAAGCTCGCATAGCGCTCTAGTTGGGAAATGTTTTCTTGCAACTTTTCCATTGTGCTTTTAATTGCCATACGACGGCTACTTATTTTGATAAAGCTATCATACGTAACGCGAATATCTTGGCGGGGGGCCGTATCAAATTCATCTTGGATACGACGCAACTGCACACTAGCCTGATTATATTCTGCATCCACACGCTCGACTTCGGCTTGATTTTGGCTGATCTGCATTTTTGATTCTTGGATGCGATTTTGCAGTGACTGATATTCGGCGCGGAGTTCTGTTAATAAATCGTCGCCATCATCATCATCTAAATAAGAGTGACCACTGCTGCTACCATAGCCACTATCTGAACCAAAATCATCGAAATCGGGTGGGCCAAAATCAAAATCTATGTCGCTCATCATCGTCTCTTTCTAGCTATTTCATGTTACTAGTCGTCAATACGTACCCAGCCGCGTCGCATGGCATAAATGGCAGCTTGAGTGCGGTCTTCTACATCAAGTTTGGTCAAAATAGAACTAACATGGTTTTTTACCGTCTGATGACTAATGCCTAAGCTCTGCGCGATTTGTTTGTTGGTTTTGCCTTGTGTAACATAGCGCAAAATCTCCATTTCGCGGGGGCTTAAGGGGACGAAATGCTCATCGGGGTTGACCATATATGGGCCGGTGGCAGCTTCGATACGCAAGTTTAGCCATACTTGCAACGCGGCGGTGTCGTACTCTTCTTCACGAATAACAAAATAACCTTCGACAACGCGACGAATGATCGAAACCAATTTGGCAGGGGCAATGTCTTTGACACAATAGGCCGAACAGCCCGCCCGAATAGCTTGAAGCGCTTGTTCTTCATCGTCATAACCCGTTAGCAAAATGACGCGGGCTTCGTTGCGTTCGTTTTGTAAGCGTGTTGCAATTTGCAGACCATTCATATTGGGCAAATTGACATCCAACAAAATAACTTCGGGACGGCGTTCGCGGGCAAGTTCTAGGGCGCTTTGTCCATCTGAAGATTCTTCAATCACTTCTAAATCGTCTTCTAATGACAAGACATCACGCAGACCACGCCGCCAGAGTGGGTGGTCATCTACAATCATAATAGTGATCTTGTCGAGAACAGGGTCTTTGTTTACCATCGCTTAAATTTAGTTTTTTTGTATACCTACTGGCTTTATATTATACACTGAATATAGCGAAGTTTGCCGATGAGATGATAATAGAGTAGCATTGAAACAAATTTTGAGTAAAACTGAAAAGGTCAAAGACATTATCTCATGCGGGCAACGACCGTTTTTTTGACTTTCATTTTAAGTGTTTTGATACTAGCAGCGTGTGGCGGGTCAGATAGCGACTCTACTCCACCCCCTACCATTATTTTGCCCACCCAAACACCGCGCTCCACACCCTTACCACCCGTTAATACGCCGATTGTCTATGGCTCGGAGGAGTTACCGGTGCGGGTATTGTATGTATCGTCGGCTGATGCTGATGATCTAAGGGATGCCGAACTGAGTGTTTCGACGGCGTTAAATACCGATCTTGTTAATGAGCGGCTGGCCGAATTGGGGCTGATCATGACTGTCGAAATTGAGCGGGCCGATGATATGCTGGCTGTCCTAGATGCGGTGTGCATTCAACGCAATGTTTTGGCGTGGGTAGATGCCTTTACGTATGCGGCAGCGGCCGAACGCTGCCAAGCTGTGCCTATATTGGGTGTGCAACGCAGTCTCGACATTGCGGGATTGCCCGACGATGTGAGTGCCGACACCCAAGCAGGGTTATCTTTTGATATAGTATATCGGGCCAATTTTCCCACAGAACTAGAAAATTTAGAGGGTTTGGCTGGACGCAGATTGTGTCGTCTTAGCGCCACAGATACAATTAGCTGGGTCTATCTGGGCTTGGCTTTGCGGGCCGAGAACGTAAATCCCATTTCGGATTTGGTTGGTGTCGTGGATGTTGAAGACTATAGCGCCATGTTGACGGCAATTGCCGACAGTGACTGTGATGCTGGTGCAATACCCGCCGGAACCTTGCCGACACTGATCGATGAAACCAATGGCGTAGCCACCGACGATTTTGAGACACTCGCTCAAACATGGCCCACCATTCCGCACGCTATTTTGATTGCGCCACCCACTGACAGCATTGCACCGGATTTGATTGAGAGTTTTAATACGCAACTACAGGCTTCGCTAGAAGACGATGTTTTTAGCGATGCACTGGCAGTGTTGGTTCCGCATGATGGCATTGTGCAAGTGCGCACGCTTGATTTCCGTAATTTTACGCGCTGGTTGGATGCGGCTGGTTGGGCGATGGGACGCTAATTTTTATGACTTCGTTGGCCGTTGTCATTCTCAATTGGAACACACCCCAACTGACACTGGATGCTTTGCAGACGCTTTATGCCGACCTAGAGCGGCATGGCCCTGCCAATACCACTGTGTATGTGGTGGATAATGCTTCGACTGATGACAGTGTGGCCCAAATTCGGGCCAAGTTTCCACAAGTACAGCTTATCGAAAGCCAGCAAAACTTAGGGTTTGGTGGGGGCAACAATTTGGCGCTGCGTACTATTGGTTTTGGACGCGCCATACCCATTCAGCAACTGCCAGATGCTGTCTATTTGCTCAATTCAGATACACTTACCCAACCCAAAGCAACCAACACGCTCTTTCAAACGTTGCTAGCTTATCCCGATGCAGGAGTGGTGGGGGCAAAATTAACTTATGGCGATGGATCGTTTCAGCACAGCGCCTTTGCTTTTCCTGATTTGGTGCAGCTGGCGATAGATTTGTGGCCGTTTTTTCAACGCTGGTATGACACGCCTCTAAACGGGCGCTATCTCCTTGAGTTATATGATCAGCCACGCCCGTTTTCGGTAGGGTTTGTGCTGGGGGCTACCATGATGCTACGGCGCGAAGTGATCCAAGCAACGGGCATGTTTGACGAACAATTCTTTATGTATGCCGAAGAAGTAGACTGGCAACGCCGCATTGAGAAAGCAGGCTGGAAGATTTATTGTGTGCCCACCGCCCATGTTGTGCATTTAGGGGGCCAAAGTACGCGCATGGTTAAGCAACGCAGCATTGAGCAGTTGTGGGCTAGCCGCTTGCTGTTGTTTAAGAAGCATTATCCCTTGCCCATGCGTTTTATTGCCTATCAAATGTTGCAGGTGGGGTTGCGCGCTAAAATTGACGAGGTCGAACGTTTGTCAGAACGCGGCGCGATTGTCCCTGCCGAACGCGAGGCTATGGTGGCGGCCTATCAGGCAGTGTTGAAATTGCTATGAAGTTGGTGGCTATCATTCTGGCCCGCAATGAGGCGGATCATATTCAGGATTGCATAGCTAGCTTGCGTTGGGCAGACGGAGTGGTGGTGTTCGAGTCGGGGCAAAGCTCCGATGATACGGTTGTACTTGCTGAAGCGGCTGGCGCAACAGTGCTGGTTCATCCCTTTGAGAATTTTGCGGCCCAACGCAACGCTGCCTTACAAGCGGTAAATGCTGACTGGGTGTTATTTGTAGATGCCGATGAGCGGGTGTCGCCCGAACTAGCCGCAGAAATTCAAGCGGTGCTGCAAAACCCACAATATCTCGGTTATAACATTCCCCGCCACAACTATATTTTTGGCAAACTTACACGCTATACAGGCTGGTATCCGGATCATCAATTGCGACTGTTGAAGCGTGACGCGGCCCGCTATGACCCCAATGTGCGTGTGCATGAGGTGGTGATTTTGACAAATGATGCACTGCCGGGTGTGTTACAAAACCCGCTCATCCATTATAACTACCGCGATTTGGCGCAGTTTATCCGTAAACAGCGTTATTATGCCAAGCTAGATGCCGAAATTTGGTATAACCAAGGCCTGCGCCCCAAGCCACGCAACTTTATCTTACAACCGTTGCGGGCTTTTAAGCGGCGCTTTATCACATGGCAGGGGTATAAGGATGGCCTGCACGGCTTGCGCCTAAGCGTGTTGATGGCGTGGAATGAATGGGACAAATATTGGCAATTGCGAAAATTGGTGCACCAAAAGGATGCTTCGGCATGAACAAAATTGTCTCCCGCGAGAATATCTTTGCTGTGGCGTTGTGTCTAATTGTCATTTTGACGATTATCGTCACGGCTAACGATGCACCCCAATGGATTTATCAAGGATTTTAAGCCGTGAATTTGACTGATATTTTAGTTTTTGCGGCTATCGCGCCATTTTTCATGGTGGCCGTGCCAAAGGCGTGGCGCGGCTGGGGGCTGTTCATCCTTAGTTTGGGGGCGATTGGTTGGCTGCAATATCAAGCAGCTTCTTCTTATGCAGCTTTTGCTTTAATTGGCCTAACGGTGTTATTGACGATTATGGTGTGGTGGATCATCCAGCCATCACAGCTTGCTACTGAATCAACCCACACAGCCGAAAATCGGCAAGTATTGGGAATTTTGGCGGTGATACTAGCGGCAATATGGCTGCTAATTGGTATAGACACGGCTGAATTTTATGTTTTCCCCACCATGCTCGTAGCCGCTATGGTGGGCGCAACGGCGCTGGCGCTGCGTCAAACTGTGCCGATGCGTGATGCTATCGCCAATCGCTTTAAAAGCACCGCCAGCATTGCCATTATCTTAATAGTGGTGGTGTTGGTGGGGCTAAAAATCCCTGCCATAACAGCTTTTTTGGGGGTATGGTTTGCGCTTGAAGACGGCTTAACGGTTGCGCCATTAGCATGGCTGGGCTTTTCTTACGTCTCGTTTCGGTTAATTAGCTTATTGCGCGATTTTCAGTATGGACGCTTGCCAAATGAGGGTTATAGCCTACGTGAAGTAATGACGTATGCCCTATTTTTTCCGGCTTATACGGCGGGCCCAATTGACCAAGCCCAACGCTTTATCCCCGACTTGCAAGCCCAAAACGCTCTTGATGCCAATCGCTTGGTGGATGGTGGAACGCGCATTGCCATCGGCATATTCAAAAAATTCGTGATTGCCGATAGTTTGGCGCGGCTTTCTATGACAGCAACACTGGTTGATCGCACCGATACAGCACTGGGTTTGTGGCTGTTGGTATATATCTATGCTTTTCAAATTTATTTCGATTTTAGTGGCTATTCTGATGTGGCGATTGGTCTTGGCAAGCTCTATGGCATTACCTTGCCCGAAAATTTTGACCGCCCCTACTTACAACCCAATATTCAGCAGTTTTGGAATCGCTGGCATATCACGCTTTCTATGTGGTTTAGGAGCTATTATTTCTCGCCCCTTAGCCGCGCCCTCATCCGTCGCAAGCGCCAACTGCCCGCCGACGCGAATGTATTGATTGCCCAAGTGTCTACTATGCTATTGATTGGGTTGTGGCATGGGGTGGCGCTGAACTTTGTGTTATGGGGCTTGTGGCATGGCATGGGGCTATTTATCTATAAACTGGTTGCTGACCGCACGCGGCGCTGGCATCGGCGCGTAACCCAGCGACTGGCTATCAAGCGGGCTTTATATGTTATTAGTGTGTTGATCACGTTTCATTTTGTGGCTGTGGGCTGGATATTTTTTGCCCTACCCGATGCGAGCGATGGCCTTCGTATGTTGATAGGTTTGTTTGGGGGTGGGCGCTAATGGGCTGGTTGTGGTTGACAAACTATTCATACTCGTGGCGCTTTGTGTGGAAGGTGCTGCTTAAAGCGACGATCTTATTTTTGGCGCTCAATGCGCTTTATATCGTGCTAGAACCATTGCCGTTTTTAAGCCGACTAACATTTTATAATGTGGTGGTTCCGGGCCGCGAACGGCTGCCCTTTTCTCAGAATGCCGATGATGCCTATAGTGTTAGCATTCATCGTATTGAAGGCATGTTCGCCTCTCATACCATCCAAAAAGCCAAGGCCGATGATGAATTTCGAGTGTTGCTAGTGGGTGATTCGAGCGTATGGGGTTGGCTATTAGAACCTGATCAAACGCTGAGTGCCTGTATCAACGCCCAAAATTTTCGTACACCTGATGGACGGCGCGTGGTGGCTTATAACTTGGGCTATCCGGTGTTGTCGGCGTTTAAAGATGTGCTGATTTTGGAGGAAGGCCTGCGCCATGATCCAGATGCCGTCGTGTGGATTTTCACACTGCAATCGCTATTAGATTTTGAGCAGTTGCGCCATCCCATCACCACCAATAACCCCGACCGTGCGCTTGATCTGATTGAAACCTACGATCTTGAATTGGCGCGTGAGCAATTTGCTAACGATGAGAATCTGCTTCAGCAAAGTATCGTAGGTGATCGTCGTGAACTAGCCGATCTGCTGCGTCATCAACTCTATGGGCTTGCATGGCTAATGACTGGTGTTGATCATACCAACCCTATTTTTTATGAAGCCCGCGCCGACAATTTATTGGCCGAAACAGGCTTGTTGGGCGCACCCAGCACCACTGAAGAAATCGTTTTGGCATGGGATGTGGTTCGTGCTGCACAGCGTATGGCCCAAGCTGAAAATGTGCCACTTTTGATGATTAATGGCCCTATCTATCGTGCCAGTGGGCAAAACAGCGACCTGCGCTATAACAGCTATTATCCCCAGTGGGCATACAACGAGTATCGTGACCAAGCCAATGCCCAAGCCGAAACTGAAGAGTGGCGCTGGTGGGATGCGTGGGATGCAGTGGCAAACGATCAGTTCACCGATACACCCTTCCACTACACCCCCGCCGCTACTTGTGACTTTGCTGCACTGTTGGGGCCGCGCATTATTGAACTGGCTGCACCCTAACCGCTCCATCAGCATCAATAGTGATGCGAGCAATGGTTAAATTGTCGCCATTTTCATCGCGCAGACGTTCAAAGGTTTCTAGTACATAAAAACCAACATTGAGATTATATGAGCCGGGCGGTACGCTCTCTAAAGCCACGGTATGCGGATCGCGTACAACTTCATTGGGCCGCCATATACTCGTTGGAAAGCGTCCACCCACTGGGGCGCTGTCGCCGGTGGCGGCAGGTTGCACATCATCAACGGGTATCAAATGCACAAACACTTGATAATCGCGCCCTAATGGGGCTGCTGTGCCCCACAGCAATTCCACTTGCAGCCGATCCGCTTCAGTGGACACATCAGCGGCATATAAAATGGCACTGTTGATGCGCCCAAAGCGGGTGTCGGGTGGAGTTTCCTCTGATCGGATGACCACTTGACCCAACTGTGTATCGCCCACAATTGCGGCCCGATAGTCCACTGCGATGCTGATGGCAGCAGTTTGTGGGATTGTATCAGGCGGCACAAGCAGCACATGATAGGTGCTAAAGGTTTGTTGGGCCCACATTTCGGGCTGATAGCTTGGAAAAATAGCCGTCAGTGGCAAGCCGTTAATGTCCAGCAAGTTAATCTGCAACCCAATGGGATAGCGCGGAAAATCGTCTAGTTGCCAATCAAGGCGCAACCTTAGCGGTTGCTGGGGCGAAAATCGTGAGCGATCCAGTGCATAGCTCACTAACTGAATGTCGGGATTTAGCCTGCGATCTAAGGCGATAGTTGTGCCAAAATCAGCAATTTCTCGATCTCGGAACCAAAACTGATCACCTTCGCGCTGGCCGGGATCAAGCTGCACATCAATTTCAAGCCGATAGCGCAGCGGGGCCAATGTATCGCTGCGGAGATTGAGACCAATATCATCAAGCGTGCTGGTGTTGACATAGATAAAATCTGGGGCTAGCGCAATAATCGCTGATTCGTAGTCGCCGCTAGTGGCAAAATTTTGTAAGAATGGCGAGTGTGTTCCATCAAAGCGATAGACATTGCCCGTAAAATCACGTTGATGATAGATAATTACATCGCCCCGATCATGCAAAAGGTCGGCCTGTTGCGGCAAATAAATTGTCTTGCTCAGGGCCAGATCGGTGGTAAGCGTTGAATCGGTTTGTACCGGAAAAATGAGATATACCCCTAACCAAATGGTTACTAGAGGAACAGCCGCCCAGTGGCGTTGGGTTATCCATTTCCCTAAAACCGCACTAGACACCAACACCAACGCCACGCTTCCAATAACAGGCACTTCACCCATCAGCAGCGTGGCCAAGGCGATCTCGGCGGCAGCCCATGCTGCCAACAGGGCCTGCCACCCTGACTTGATAGCCCATAAAGCCCCGATCAAGACCACTACCCACAGCATGGTTTGAGCTATGTTGCCTGCGCTGGCCTGCCGATGGGCCAATAATCCATCTAACAGCACTTCATAACTGAGTGCTGCATATAGCACCCATGCGCCAAGTGGTATCCAGACTGTTTGCCAATAGCGCCATGCCTTTTCTTGCCGCAAGGCATAGATGCCCAAGGCTATCGCGCCAAGAATGCCCGATGGCTGTGTTAGCATGGCCAAGCCGCCTAAGAGCCCTGCCAAACGGCGGCGGTCGTCTTTTAGGGCGTGCAGCGCATTGAGGATGAACAACAAGGTAAGTGGCGCGGGCGAGCGCATTCCGACCCAGAGTGGTTGCCCGATGATGAACAAGCCAATGATCAACATCGTCTGCTGGCGGCTATAATCTTCGCCACGCAACAGGTGATAAATGCTACTAGCTAGCAATCCATAGACGGCGGCAGTTAGTCCCGATGCCAATAAAAAATAATAATTTTGAGGCACGTCTACAAATTCTGGGCCAATAACTCCTGACAAGGCTTCAGAAATAGCGACAAAACCGCCCAATAATGTCGGCCAAAGTGGGCTTAGGGTCGGCCATGCAGATTCGTCCGCATTAAACACCACGCCTTCGCCATGGGCAACGTTATAGGCCATCCGATATGTCATTACATCGTCAAGGCGCATGAAATTACTTTGTAAAACAAACAACACAAATCCCACGAAAACCGCACTAATAAGCGTCAGGGCCATACTAAAGAAGCGATCTGTTGGTTGCACGCAACAACACTCCAATCTTTGGGTAGTTGCTAGACCTATTTCTCAAGGCTACAATGGATATTATGGTTAGCCAACGTGAACAATCCAAGCCACAATCTGTGCCAATTATCGCGCTCTTAACCGATTTTGGCATTCAAGATAGTTATGTAGGTGTGATGAAGGCCGTTATCTGGTCAATTTGTCCGACGGCCCAAATCATAGATTTAACGCACCATATTCCGCCCCAGTCTGTCCGCCGCGCTGCGTATGTCTTGATGACCACACTCGACTATCTGCCACCCCAG